>NZ_DCOI01000008.1:0-3682 GCF_002322895.1 Empedobacter sp. UBA1574
TTTTTGCTGACGATTTACAATCTAACATTATTTCGCCGACAATTACAAGGTCTAACGCTTCATTGAAACGATACAAAACCCAGTAATTTTTTAATGATTGAACTTGATCGATTTCAAAATCAGAACAGGTACAAAACGTGACATCAGAATAAACTTGACACATCAATTTAAGTTTTGATAAATATACTTTTTTATTTCAAAAGCTTCTATCCTATTCTACCTTTTTATTCGTTGTTTATTATCATAGCGTCTTATTTTGTCGCTATACTTCATTATATTTGAAAAACATTAACAAATATGGTTTACCGTAAATAATTATCCGTTATTATGACTTTATTTGCAGTTATTGTATTTGTATATTTACAAAAAAGAATTGATAAGCATTTATGGCTAAAAAAGTCCAAACAAAAAGTACAGAAGAAATCCTTTGGGATGCAGCAAATAAATTACGTGGTTCGATAGAACCTTCAGAATATAAACATGTGGTATTGAGTTTAATCTTCTTGAAATTCGCAAGTGATAAATTCATTAAACGCAGGTCAGCATTGATTGTAGAAGGTAAAGAAGCTTTCTTAGAAATACCAGAATTTTATCAGGCAGAAAATGTATTCTATTTACCTGAGGAATCGCGTTGGGAGTACATTATCGAAAACGCCAAACAAGAAGACATTACCCTAAAAGTAGATACCGCACTTAAAACCATAGAACGGACGAACAAATCCTTAGAAGGTGCGTTACCCGATAACTATTTCTCAAGATTAGGATTGGACCAATCCAAGTTTTCCGCTTTATTGGATACCATCAACAACATCGATACGTTGCGTGATGAAGCGCAAGATATTGTGGGGCGTGTGTACGAATATTTCTTGAGTAAGTTTGCCATTGCCGAAGGAAAAGGAAAAGGAGAATTCTATACGCCGAAGTCGATTGTAAACTTGATTGCCGAAATGATAGAACCCTACAAAGGGAAAATCTATGACCCTTCTTGTGGTTCGGGTGGTATGTTTGTGCAGTCGTTGAAGTTTATTGAGAAACACCAAGGAAACAAAAAAGACATTTCCATTTACGGACAAGAGTTAACGAATACCACGTTTAAACTCGCTAAAATGAACTTAGCCATTCGTGGGATTTCTGCCAATTTAGGTAACAAAGCCGCCGATACATTTGGTGACGATCAGCACAAAGAACTGAAAGCCGATTACATCATGGCGAATCCGCCGTTCAACTTAAAAGATTGGCGCGCAGAAAACGAATTAACAGACGACCCACGTTGGACAGGTTACGAAGTTCCTCCAAAATCTAATGCCAATTATGCGTGGATTTTGAATATGATTTCTAAACTTTCGCAAAACGGTGTGGCTGGTTTTATCTTAGCCAATGGTGCCCTTTCGGGTGGTGGTGAAGAATACAAAATCCGTAAACAAATCATAGAAAACGACTTGGTAGAAGCAATTGTAATTCTTCCTCAAGATATGTTTTACTCTACAAACATTTCAGTAACGCTTTGGATTTTGAACCGAAATAAAAAAGAACGCACTGAAGTAAGGGCGAATTGCGATTCGCCCCGACAGTACCGTAACCGCGAAGGTGAAGTGTTGTTTATGGATTTACGCCAAAAAGGAGAACCGTTTGAAAAGAAATTTATTCAGTTTTCGGAACAAGATATTGAGCAAATTGCAGCTACCTACCACAATTGGCAGACATATAAAAGCGAAAGTAAGGGAAATAAAAGTAAGGGCGAAAGTAAGGGCGAAAGTAAGGGCGAAAGTAAGGGCGAATTGCAATTCGCCCCAACTTACACAAACGAACCCGAATATTGTTACGCTGCAACCTTAGAAGAGATTCGTAAAAAAGATTATTCGTTGGTGCCAAGTAAATACATAGCGTTTGTAAACCGTGACGAAAATATCGACTACGATACCCAAATGCAAACCTTGCAAACAGAATTGAAAGACTTGTTTCAGCAAGAAGAAGCTTTGAAACAAGAGGTAGCTAACGTATTTAAATCGTTGGGTTATGAATTATAAAAAGTTAGGAGATATTGTCAAATTTGTTTCCAATAAAAATGTAGATGGTATTGCAACTATTCTCTACGGAATTAATATTGATAAATTCTTTATGCCTTCCGTAGCAAATACGATTGGTGTTGATTTGAAAAAATATAAAGTTGTTGTAAAAAATCAATTTGCATGTAATAGAATGCACGTTGGTAGAGATAAACGATTACCTATATCAATGTCTACTTTTGATTATCCATTTATTGTTTCTCCAGCTTATGATGTATTTGAAGTAATAGATGCAACTGTACTTCCGGAATATTTAATGCTTTGGTTTAGAAGAAGTGAGCTTGATAGGCAATGTTGGTTTTATACAGATGCAGACGTACGTGGAGGATTAAGTTTAGATGCCTTGAAATCAATTGAAATTGAGATTCCATCCATCGAAAAACAACGCGAGATTGTTGCCCAATACCAAGCGGTAGCAAACAAAATAATAGTCAACGAACAAATCTGCGAAAAGTTAGAAGCCACTGCTCAAACCTTATACAAGCAATGGTTTGTCGATTTTGAGTTTCCCTGCCTTCCTTCGAGCTATCGTCCTCACGGGCAGGTAAACCAAAATCTGCCAATCGATGAATATATTACTAAGATAGGAAGTGTTTGTACATATAGTAGGGTCGGTGGTTTACCCGTTTCAGATGGCAAAACTTGGTTTGTATATCTTATCTTATGTGAGAACGATTCTGTTTATAAAGGAATAACGAATGATTTATACCGTAGGTTTTACGAACACTATATGGGAGAAGGTGCTGAATGGACAAAACTTAATAAACCTTTAAAAGTTATTCATTGGGAAAGTTTTGCAACAAAGGAAGAAGCTGCAAAAAGAGAAAAAGATTTAAAAACAGGCTATGGTAGAACTTGGATAAGCAGGCAAATTGAAAAAGCAGGCGGAATTCCTCAACTAAAAACCAGTTTACCTGCCCCGCAAACGGAGTTAAGGACGGCAGGGAAAATGGTTTACAACCAAGAATTAGAAAAGGAAATTCCTGAGGGTTGGGATGAAATGCCCATTTCAAATTACATTAATGTAAATTCTGGTTTTGCTTTTAAAAGTGATTGGTGGACAGACACAGGAATTCCTGTGATCAAAATTGGGACAATAAAGAATAATAGTATTGATGATTCTGAATTAGCTTTTATAAATAAAAATAATTTGTCAAAAAGTATAAAATCCTTTGTTGATAAAGGTGATATAGTAATAGCAATGACGGGTTTTACTATGGGGAAAATTGGATTGATACCAAATATAAACGAGAAGTTATATGTCAACCAACGTGTCGGATATTTCAAAACAGGAAATAATGAATTAAATAATGTCGGGTATTTATATTGTGTTTTAAAGACTAAAGAATTTCAAAATCAAATATGGAGTTTTGGAGGAGATAGTCAGCAATTTAATGTAAGTAATAATCAAGTTGATTCAATAAAAATATTACAGTGTTCTAATAAAGATATTGTCAATTATTTTAATAATCAAACAGCACCAATTTTTAAAAGATTAATTTTTTCATATAGCATTATAAATAAACTCACACAACTTCAATCGTTGTTATTAAGTCGCTTAGCAACGTTAGAGGGGTAAAGAAAAACTAAATTACTACCCGTTGTGCATTTTAAAT
>NZ_DCOI01000036.1:0-67576 GCF_002322895.1 Empedobacter sp. UBA1574
CTTTTTGCTGACGATTTACAGCTTACGACCAATATTAGTTAAATCAGGTCCTGTTCTCTCTGTTCCCATTAGTGTTGCTGTATTCTGAAAAAAGCTAATACGTTTATTTCGTGCATAATCTGCAGCAATACTTGGTCTTTCTCCAAAAACCTGATCCATATCTACATTTCTGATCTGTTGTGTATGACAAGCTACACAACCTTCTCTTATATAAATTTGCTTACCACGAACTTCCTCTTCTGTAGAGACATTACTTCCTGGCAAAGGACGATTTATTTTCTGATTATTAAGTGCAGGTAGAATACAAATAATCAATGTTAGAAAAAGAAAAAATGCCAATGCGGAAAGAAAAAGCTTTTTATGATTATTAAAAAAATCCATTATAATGTTGTTTTTTCTATATTAATAATATCTAAAAGTTCAGCTGGTGATTGCGGTATTTTTATTTCCTTTTTTGGTTTTAACATTCTATAAAAGTTATAAGCGAAAATAAAATGAGATATCCACATCATTGTACCTCCTATAGCCCTCCATAACCAATAGGGCATCATTAAAATTATACCTTCAAGAAACGGTTTTTTATCCATCCATAAAATTCCTTTTTCTGTAGATCCTATCATCAACGAAACAGTATAAACAAGTAAACCTATTAATGCAAACCAAAAATGTAAACCAACAGTAATACTTGGTGGTTCATGAGAAGTAAGTCTCGGTACAAGTGTATAAGTAAATGACCATAACATAAATGTGATAATACCATACATAGTTAAATGAGAATGAGCAACAGTGAAGTCGGTAAAATGCCAAACAAGATTAGTTACCCGAAATGCTTCTACAGTTCCTTGCATTGAACCAGTGAAATAGAAAATAATTGAAACGACATAAAATGGTAGTACATAACTTAATTTTAATCTGTGCCAAGAACCTCGAATAGTCATCATAAAATTAATGCTTCCTGCAGCTACAGGTATTATCATACCTACGCTCGCTACAATTGCAATAGTTTGCATCCACCATGGAATAGCACTAAATATAAAGTGATGAGTTCCAATTAGAGTGTAAAATAAGATTTGAGTCCAAAAAGCAAGTATACTTAGACTATATGAGTACACTGGGCTATTAAGTTCTTGTGGAAGGAAAAAATACATTAATCCAAGATTAAAAAACATGAACCACATACCAACACCTTGATGCATAAAATAACCTTGTGTAATGGTTTCACCTAATCCATCTTGCCAAAACGGAAGATAAGCAACAAGTAATATGACAACAACAAACATCATTGCAGATACTATATACCAATTCGAGACATAAATTTCTTCTGTTTTTCTTGATGATATTGTTTGGATATGATTATAAATACTGATAATAATTCCTATTGCAAAAAGAAGCATAACTGGCCAAACATATTCTCTGTATTCTCCACCGCTATTATTTATCCCAACCATTAAACAAATACTTCCTAATAAAACAGCTGAATTCATTAAAATTAGTGAAGTATAAGCTATTTTTAAGCTAAAGATTTTTGTATTACCTACTCTTGGAATAACATAATACGAAAAACCGACCATAGCAACAGATGCCCAACCCCAGAAAACAATATTCGTATGTACGGGTCTTAATCGACCAAAGCTTAACCAACTAACATGATCAGCATCAGGTGCGACAAATTTTATTCCCAAATACTCTCCTACGGTTGTTCCTATAATAAGCCATAAAATACCACATCCTAAGAACCAAAGTATAAGTTTTTTTTCGTTGTTAGGAATAACTATATTTTTTCTTTCTTTTCGTTTGGTTTGTAAAAAACGAATATCATGTATTTCATTTGTTTGATCTACTAATCCACGTGGATCTTCAACAGAATTATTTAATGAAAGTTCGTTTCCTATTAGTTTAAACTCAAGTTCTATCTTTCGTTTTTCAAGAGCAGCCACTTCTCCTGGTTGAAGATTCTTTAAATCTTCATAGATTTTTTTAATTCTTTTTTTCTTAACACATTTGATATAATGCTATTGATTTTAATTAAAATAAGAATCAAAGCAAAAAATACAGGAATAAAGAAAAACAAGATAGTCAATTGAAGACCAGGTTCATTTAATAAATTATCCATTATAGTTCTGTTTATATAATTTTGATTTTCTAATTTACATAGGATAGCGTAACAAGACTTATGCGTGTGGTCATAGGTGTGTTAAATAATTGTACTTGTGTCTTTTACAGAAATTATTTATTTAATATTCATCTTATGAAAAGAAGGAAGCCTTATGGAAGAATTATTATTAAATAGAAAAATAGAAGAGTCTTATCGTAGAAAATATTAACCAATAAATTAAAATTTAATTTCTGAAAATTTAATTCTCAATACTTATATCTACTTTTTACAATACTTTAATTTGCATCAAGATTTCTCGAAGGTCATATGAATTCATTTGAAAAATAATAAGAATAAAAAGAGAAAGGAAGTTTTACATTTTAAATTTAAAATCGTAATATTGCGATGTAATAAAAAGAGAAATGGGAATTACTAAAACAGAGATGTTTACAGAAGAACAAAATAGATTAGCCGTGCTGTTTAAGGTTTTGGGACATCCGGCTCGTATTGCTATTTTACAACATATTATCAATCAAAAAGCGTGTATTTGTAACGATTTGGTAGATGAATTGGGCTTAGCACAAGCAACTATTTCTCAGCATTTAAAAGAATTAAAAAATATAGGAATTATACAAGGTTCTATAGAAGGAAAGTCTGTTTGTTATTGTATTGAAGAAAAAGTATGGAATGAGATACAAAACGAATTAGTCACTTTCTTTAATCAAGAGGTGAAAGTTAAACAATGCTGTTAAAGGCATTTTTTTTTAATCTATATACATCGTAATATTACGATGAATAAAAAAGAAAATAAATTTAAAATTCAATTCATATGACACTTGAACAAATTAAAGAAATATTGCCAAATTTAGACAATGTTGAATTTCAATTAGAAGATGGAACATTTGTACCAGAACATTTCCATGTAACAGAAGTAGGGCAAATTACTAAAAATTTTATTGATTGTGGAGGAACAATACGAAACGAGAAAGCTGTGAATTTCCAACTATGGAATGCCGACGATTATGAACATCGCTTAAAACCAAATAAATTGCTTCATATCATCGAGCTTTCTGAAAAACAGTTGGGAATCGAGAACAGTGAAATAGAGGTAGAGTATCAAGCTGAAACAATTGGGAAATATGATTTAGAATTCAATGGTAAAAACTTTGTCTTAAAAAACAAACAAACAGCTTGTTTAGCAGAGGATGCATGTGGTATTCCAAATCAAAAACCAAAAGTGAAATTATCAGAGATTCAATCGTCTTGTTGCACACCAAATTCAGGATGTTGTTAAAATTCTAACTAAACAATGTATTCAATACTAAAAGAAAACATAATCAAGTTTCAAAATTTTGATCGAATATCTACCGACAGAAAGGCTGTTTTGCAGCCTTTGGTAGATTATATTCAACAGAAAATAAATGATAATCAAGCTGTAAATCTCAACTTTATTTGTACACACAATTCACGTCGAAGTCATTTTTCACAAGTTTGGGCACAGGTTTCTGCTTCGTTTTACAACATACAAAATGTATATTGTTATTCAGGTGGAACAGAAGAAACGGCGCTATTCCCGAAAGTAGTGGAAACATTAAGGAATCAAGGTTTTACTATTTTCAAAATTGAAGAAAGTACAAATCCGATTTATTCCATTAAGTTTGATGAAAATACACTTCCAATTATAGGCTTTTCAAAGAAATATGATCATCCATTCAATCCTAGAACATTCGCAGCTATTATGACTTGTTCGCAAGCAGATGGAGATTGTCCGTTTATTGCAGGAGCTGAAAAAAGAATACCGATAACATTTGAAGATCCTAAAGTTTCAGACCATACAGCAGAGCAATCAAAAGTGTATGCAGAAAGAAGTTTGCAGATAGCAACAGAAATGTTTTACGTTTTTTCTCGAGTTATATCACCCGATAATCGCTTTTTACCTGCTTCTAAAAATTCTTTATTCCACTTATAAAATTGAGATTGACTTATACTATATTTTCTACAAAGTTGGGCTATGGAGTTTCTGCTCGTTAAGCTTCCATTACAATTAAAATTTGTTCTTTGACTTCTTTTGCAAACTCAACACCATTACCATCAGGTAATTTTACATCACATAAAATAACTTCAGGAGTAAGTGTTTTAATTTTTTTTATCCCTGATTTTAAATTTTCTGCTTGATGTATTTCAAAACCTTCTAATTCGAGCTAGGAGTGTTCTGATTTTTGTTTTATCGTCTATGATTAAAATTGAATGCATTCTTATTACTTGTGAACAGAAGGTATTATTTTATGCATATAGCTTTTATAAACTCATTATTTTTTTCTTCTTCAAACTTTTTCAAGAATTCCAAAAATATATCGAATGTGGGATTGAGTAACTTTTGAATCCATTGAAAGGAATTTGATTATTTACTATGTTTTTTATAAATCAATCGTCCGTTCTATTTTTATTTGTTCCAAAAATGCTTCGTCGTGTGATACAACGATTAGCGTTCCTTGATATTCGTTTATAGCTTTTGTCAAAATTTCAATGTTCTGAATATCCAAATTATTGGTAGGTTCGTCCAAAATAATAATGTCAGGAGCTTTACTGTTTATTGTTAAACAACAAAGTAATAAACGCATTCTTTCACCACCACTCAACATTAAGCAAGGTTTCTCTCAGTCGTCTTTTGAAAATAAAAATCGGTTTAAACGAATCTTGATTTCATGTTCTTGTAATGCTGAGGTATTGAATTGTTGTGCTTGCTCATAAACTTTTAGTTTATTATTAAGTAACGAATAATCTTGGTCAATGTAAATGGATTTATTTTCTGCTCGATAAATTGTTCCTTTTTGCGGTTTTATCTTACCTAAAATAAGCTTTATCAACGTGGTTTTCCCTGAACCGTTTTTTCCTTTTAATGCAATGCGTTCGCGACTTGTAATCTCAAAATTTAAGTTGTTTTTCCAAATCAGTTTATCGTTATAACTAAAGTTAACGTTAGTTGCGGTAAATAAAACTTTTCCTTTATGTAAGTCTGAATGATCAAAACCAAATTTCATTTTATCTAAAGGAGATAAAGAGGAGCGAAGCGTTTGTAAATCTTGAGAAATTCCATTAATTTTTTCTGCATGAACACCTTTTAATTTTGATGTACTATTTTCGGCATTATTTCGCAAAGTGTTCATCATTATTCGAGCAACACCTGATTTTTCTTGTTTACTTTTTCCACGATTATCCAATTTTTGTTGTCGTTCTAAAGTATCTCGTTCTTTCTCTTTGGCTTTCCGCAATGCTTTTTCTTTGCTTTGAATATCTTGATTCAAGGCATTGTTTTCAATCTGTTTTTGAGCTTTATAAAAGTCGTAATTTCCACCATAAACTTTAATCCCGTTTTTACTTAACTCATAAACACTATTTAGAAGGTTTAGAAGTTTTCTGTCGTGGCTTACGATGATTAACGTGCTTTTTGTATCGAGAACTAGATCATATAAAAGTTGACGACTTACATTATCGAGATGATTGCTAGGTTCATCCAATAAAATTAATTCGGGCTGATGAATGGAAATTCCAGCTAAAAAAACTTTTGTTTTTTGTCCACCACTTAGAGTTTCCATTTTTTGATTCAAGTCCAAATCGTTGAGTTGCCAATAACTTAATGCTTCATTGCAACGGTCTTCGATTGTCCAATCATCATCGAGTGAATTGAAATTATCTTCACTTGTGTTTCCGTTTAAGATTTCGTTCAAAGCACTTAATTTATCTTCGATTTTCAGTACTTGAGCGATCGTCAACTGATTGAATTGTCCGAAAATTTGTGGAACATAATAAGGTTCAGTTTCAATGTTTATTAGACCATTTGATGGTTGATATTTTTTAGCGATAATTTTCAATAAAGTAGATTTTCCTACTCCGTTGTTACCAATTAAAGCAATTTTTTCTTGATTTTGTACTGTTAAATTAATGTCGCTAAACAGTATATTCTTGTTTGGATGTAGATATGAAATATTTTGTAAAGTAAGCATAATTCCTTTCTTTAGAAGTGAAACAATACAGCAACCGTTTTGAGGTTGTTGTTCTGATTTGTCTGAAAGAAATTATTTTTTACATTGTGTCTTACTTAAATTTTGATTTTGCGAATATACGAACTTTATTTAATGAATAAGAAATCAGAGGGAAGTTAAAGATTAGCTACATAGAAACATAAAATGCTAAAATATTTATTTTACTACTTTATACTCAACGCACCTGAAGGACATTGATGAACTTGTTTGATAAGTTCGTCACTACTTGCATTTTTTGGCTTTAGCCAAGGTTTTTCTTTCGGATTATATACATTTGGAAGTAGTTTTACGCAAATACCTACATGTTGACATAATTCAGGCTTCCAGATTATAGTGATTTCTCCGTTTGTATATTCGTGTTGACTCATTTTGATATTTTAGATGAATTGAAGTTACTTAAAAATTTTAAATATTCAACGTTAAAATAATCTTAGTTCCAATATTTTGGGTACTCTCAATTCGCATTTTAATGTCAGCTATTTTAGCTAACTGTGTCGCGATATTTAGTCCTAATCCAGAACCAGAAATATGGAATGTTGAATCATTTTTAATACGGAAAAATCGTTCTTGAACAAATTTTAAATCTTCTTGATTCATTCCAATTCCATTGTCTTCAAAAATCAATTCATAAGAATTGTTCTCGATGTTAGAAAGAATTGTTATTTGACCTTTTAAGTTAGAATATTTTATAGCATTTGATAAAACATTATCTATAATAATCTCAAAAAATTCTTGGTAATTATCAATTTCACAAGTTTGAAGTTGTTCTGTATCGACAGAAATTTGTTTTTCTTGTAATAAAACATCAAAACGTTCAATTGATTTTAAAACTTCGGTTTTTAGCTCAAATAAAGAAGTTTTCAACTCTAAACTATTATTTTCTACACGAGAAATCAACAAAAATTGCTCTACCAAACGATCCAAACGATTCACTTGTTTCAATGTGTAATCTATTTTTTCATTGTATTGCTCAGGCGTGCGTTCGTGTCGAATCAAAATTTCCAAGGTTCCTTTTATAATCGCCAAAGGTGTTCGAAGTTCATGTGAAGCATCAGCCGAGAACTGTTTAGCTTTTAAAATTTGAAACTCTAATCGATCTAAAAGTGAATTTATTGTCGCTGAAAGTTGAAATAATTCATCTTTATTTTTAGGTAATTGAATGCGTTCTGAAAGATTATTTTCGGTGATCGATTGCGCTGTATGAATAACATTGAAAACAGGTTTAATCGATTTAGCCGCAATAAAACGAGCTAAAAGAAACGTCAATAAAACCGAAATAGGAAAGATAATAAGTAAGGCGGTTTTTAAATAATCTAGCGCTAATTGATTGTGTTTTGTAGAAACGCCAACGACCAAATATCCCACAACTTCGCCGTGATGAATCAATTTTGCTTGAGAAATTAATAACTGAATTGAATTATATTCAGCGTAAAATGGCTTATTTTCTGGTTCTTCATTGTTCCAATCCAATTGATTTTGCACCATATTTGGAGAGCTCTCAATTAATTTGAAATTTTTATTATAAATCGAGATAAAAACAGGATTCAGTGCAATGTCTGTATGTTCAACTTCTTCCCATTCTCGCGGTTGAACAAAGTTCTCTAATGTTGGTTCGTGTAAAACATAATCAACGTGACTATTGATTTCTTCCTCCAACGTTTCGTACATCGTTTTGTTGATACCTCGGTTTACAGAAAAATAAATTAAATAAAATATAATCAGTAAAATAACCGAAAAAGTAAGGCTGTAGAAAAGCGCAATTCTATTTTTTACCGAGAATTTTTTAAGCATCTTTCGAAATGTAACCAACGCCACGAATGGTATGTAAGCGCGGATCGTCTTTTTTTAGATTCAATTTTTTACGAATCGCATTAATAAAAACATCAATCACACTTGTATCGTATTCAAAATGAATATCCCAAACGTTTTCAATGATTTCTTTGCGTGTACAAATTCGGTTTTTATTTTTGAAAAGATAAGCTAAAAGTTGAAATTCTTTTAGTGTTAATTCAACTAAATTATTGTCTAAAAAAGTTTGATGCGTTTCTGTATTTAATGAAATATTTCCGAAATTTAAAAGATTATTCGATTCATTTTGACGAAGATAAACGTTAATTCGCGCTACTAATTCATTGAAATCAAATGGTTTTTTGATGTAATCATTTGCACCAGCATTCAAACCTTCAATTGTATCTTGAACTGTATCTTTTGCTGTAATAAAAATAATGGGTGTTTTTTTATTTGGATTTTCGGTAGATCGCGTTGTTAAACAAACTTCTAATCCAGAAATATTTAACATCATCCAATCCAATAAAATAACATCAAATTTCTCGTTATTTATTTTCACTAAGGCATCTTCGCCGCTTAAACAGTGCGTTGGCGATAAATTTTCTTCTTCTAAACCTTGAAGCATAAAATTGGCAATTCCCAATTCATCTTCAACAATTAAAACTTTTGGTTTGTTCATTTTCTAATTCGGAACAATAACATTTAAAGCATTCGGGACAATCGAAACTTCAATAGAATTTTGGTTAAAAATAACAGCTTCACCATCAACTTGTGCAATGGTTTTAGGTTGTTTGGAATTGAATTTTACGGAATTAACTTGCAACACTTTTGCTTGCTTCATTTTTTCAATTCGTTTTCCTAAAACATTCGCCGAAAACTGAATTTGTTGGATAAAATTAAGTTTTTTTACCGCAAGAAAGTCTAATTTTCCATCATTTAATTTTGCATTGGGCGAAAATGAGATGCCGTAACCCGCTTCGTTAGAGTTGGAGCAGAACACAAAATAAAAGTCATCATCTAATGTATGTTCATTGTCTAATTCGATGTTAAATTTTTTCGGTTGAAAGTTGAAAATGGCTTTTGTACTGGCAGTTACATATCCCAAAAAGTTTCTTGTTTTGGTTTGTGCGTAATTGTTAATCACATCCGCATCAATTCCCAATCCCATATTGCTAAAAAAGTAATTTTCGTTGATTTTTCCTGCATCAATTTTATTGATTTTAGCATTCAAAATCGTTTCAAAAGCTTTTTCAGTAGTTTTAGGAATATGCAAATTAGCCGCTAATCCATTTCCAGAGCCAATCGGAATAATTCCCAAAGCAACATTGCTACCAACCAAAGCTTGAGCGACTTCGTTTATTGTTCCGTCGCCGCCACAAGCTACTATTATATCAGGATTTTTTGTTAGAACTTGATTTGTAATTTCAGTTGCGTGACCAATACTTTCAGTCAAAAATGTTTCGAATTCAACATTTTTTTGATTAAAATAACTTTGAATTTCAGTTTCAATCATTCGTCCTTTTCCCTTACCAGCAATTGGATTGATGATAAAAATGATTTTATTTTTCATTTAATAAATGATTGCTAAATAAATAATCGGCTGTTTGATAATTAGATATGATAGAACGTTCGAAAATAGGATCAACCTTTGTATCAATTAAATTTTTATCAATCCATTTGTATTGATTGATTTTCTTTTGATCGGATAAAATCGAAACATCTTCGCCTTTTTTCATTCCTAATTTAATATACGTACCAACAAAAGAACGCGATTTGTATTGCGGATCGAAAATGTCTTTTCCATAAAATTGAGACGTATATTTCCAATTAAACAACGAAAATAATGTTGGAAAAATATCAATTTGAGAAACTTCTTTTGTGACATTTTCGTTGGCATGCGATTTCAAATTATAAATAAATGCCGGAATGTGATGATTCTTAACGTCAATCGCATCTTTACCTGCACTACTTGCACAGTGATCGGCAATAAACACAAAAACGGTATTGCTGAACCAAGGTTTTGTTTTCGCTTTTGCAATTAAATCTCCAATCGCATAATCGGCATATTTTACAGCACCAGGACGACCAGTTCCAGACGGAATATCAATTTTTCCATCTTCGTACGTATAAGGTTTGTGGTTAGAAGTTGACATCACAAAAGCAAAAAATGGTTGTTTTGTTTTGTATTTTTCGTCCGCAACTTTGATTACTTTTCTGTAAATATCATCGTCAGCAATTCCCCAAGCATTTTCAAAAGTAACTTCATCATCATTAATATTGAAACGATTGGTGTTGATTCTATCACTTAAAACGCTACCACGACCTCGATCGTAAATGTCAAAACCATTTCCACCATAAAACGCATTCATATTATCAAAATATCCATCGCCACCATAAAAGAACATATTGTGATAACCTTTTGCTTTGAAAACATTCGAAATAGTATATAAATTTTGATTATCAACACGTTTCACAATACTGTTTCCAGGAGTAGGAGGAATTGATAATGTAACAGCTTCCATTCCACGTACTGTACGCGTTCCGTTGGCATACATATTCGAAAAATAGATGCTGTTATTTGCTATATCATTAAGGTTTGGAGTGATTGATTTTCCGTTGAATTGCTCTTGCAAAAATGAAGCGCTCATACTTTCCATCAACACAAAAATCACGTTTGGTTTTTGTTCTGCTTGAGACGGATTACTCGCTAAAATTGTTCTTCGTATTGGATTTTTGAATTGTTGATCGAAAACAGTTTTCGAATCTTGCAATTCAGATTTCATCACTGCAAAAGCATCTTCAATCGGAATAGATTTATAATGTTCGTCGTATTTTAAGTGATTATTTCGGAAAGCAGAAAAGAAAGAAAAAATTCCGGCTTTAGAAACTTCGTTGTTGTATCGATTTTCTGAAGTTGAACTACTATCATTATTTAAAAGAAACAATGAGCTAACCGCAAGTAGTAAATTGAACACAAAAACGCCAATTTTTTGACTTGTTTTTGGTTTGTTATGGAATGTGTTGTAAAAGAAATAACCTTTTTTTGTTGCGAAAATTGTCAAGCCTGTAATCAACACAATTCCGCCAATTAAAACTGGTAAAGGATATGATTCTTGAATATTTTTGACAACTTCGTAGGTATAAATTAAATAATCGACCGCAATAAAATTGAATCGGCTTTTGAATTCGTCCCAAAATGTAACTTCGGCAAAAAATGTAAAATAAATGATTACCAAATACAATGTATAAACGAAATACACGAAAGTTCGATCAAATAATGAATTGACGAATTTGTTTGGTAAAATCATAAAATAAAATGATAAGAATAACGTGAAACAGCTTACAACGCTAATGTCGTACACCAATCCATAAAAAATAGTGTGCAATAACGAGCCAATATTCCAATCGAAATCACTTTTTACCCAAATTGCAAAAATTAGGCGTAGAATAAATGAAATTAGAATAAATAACGAACTGAAAAATAGTAAAATACTGTAACGTCCTTTTAAATTATTTGTAAACATTTTGTTTTTGAATTATTGTTCAAATATCTTGATATTTAATAGATTATTAACATGGAAAAGTGAATCTTAAGCGAATCTTAAGTTTGCGATTCTTGAATGAAAGATAGAAACTGAAAACGTTAATAATTCGTGAAAAAATGGTTTTGATTAGAAATAGTTGTAAATTTGTAATTGGTTTATAAAGTAGGTAGAATGGAAGAGATATTAATCAATGAAAAAGAAGAAAAGTTTTTAACATATTGGGAGAAAAGATTCTCTACAATTTTTAAAGACAATACAAGTTGGACAACTTTGTTTATGACAGTTAACAAAGCTACTTTTCCAGATTCATTAAATATAGAAACGTTTTGCAAAAAGTTTATGCAAGATTTCAATATGAAATTATCATATAAATATGATGAATCAGACAACGAATACGATTTGACAATTACAAGATAATTACGGAAAACGAAAAATCCTTATCAATTTTGATAAGGATTTTTTTGTTGTAAAAAGGGACATTTGATTGATAATCATGCTTAAATTTTAAGAAAAATATTTAACCAAAAAATTAAATAAAATATTGTTGATTTAGATTTGATTTTACTAATTAAAATGTTTAATTTTGCAGTTCACTTTTAAAGGTGATTTAGTTTTTAAAGTTTACAACATTTGTATAGCTCATAATAAGGTTGAGCGTCTCTACGGCAGACCATAAAAAATTGCCACTACAAATGAATTTTTTTTCTACAAAATGAGTCTTGAACCACTCTCGTTAGAAAATAGTTTGTTTGTTGATGTAGATGATACAAATGGTTTAAACACATTAAACCAAATAGTACAGCAAACAATACAATGAACCACAGACTTTTCATTCAGAAGAAATCAAATTTTGACGTTATCAGTCAGAAGACTACAATAGAACTCAAAAACCTTGTACCTACAATTGTGTGCAAGGTTTTTGTTATTTATGATCTATTTAATATAGAAGAAAGCCAATTACAAGAGGTTCAAAATAAGGTGTTTGTCGATCCTGTGACAGACGTTGTTTTCAAATACGTAGAAGATGCAGTTAACGAAAGCATTCCTTATTCTAAAAATTATTTTGCAACCGAATTTTTACCAGGTCAATATAATCAACGCGATGATTCTTCGGAACAATGTTTAGTGTTGATGAATGTTGAAAATGTAACCGTAAAATCTGGTTTACTATATGTTTTCAATGATGATTTGTCTGTGGAAGATTTAAAGAAAGTAAAAGATTACTTAATCAATCCAATTGAGTCGCGCGAGAAAGATCTTTCAAAAATGGAAATTCCAGCTAATCCAGAAGCTACAGAAGTTCCAATTATTGAAGGTTTTATTTCTGCTGACGAAAATAAACTACAAGACATTTACAACCAATTTGGATTATCGTTAGAGATGGATGATTTAGTTTTTATTCAAGACTATTTCAAATCAATCAATCGTAATCCAACCGAAACTGAGTTAAAAGTTTTAGATACTTATTGGTCTGATCACTGTCGTCATACAACTTTTGAGACGGAGATTACAGATGTTCAATTTAATTCTAAATTTAACGAAACACTTCAAAAAACATTCGATTATTACCAACAAGTTCGTCAAGAATTAGGAATAACTAAACCAATTCGTTTGATGGATTTAGCAACTGTGATGGGAAAATATCTTTCTCGTACAGGAGTTGTGAAAAATATTGATGTTTCTGAAGAAATTAACGCATGTTCTATTGTCGTTCCAATCGATGTAGATGGTGTTGAAGAAGAATGGTTATTACAATTCAAAAACGAAACACATAATCACCCAACAGAAGTGGAACCATTTGGTGGAGCTTCGACATGTGTTGGTGGAGCAATACGCGACCCTTTGAGTGGACGTTCTTACGTTTTCCAAGCGATGCGTATTACAGGAGCTGCAAATCCTTTAGAAAAAATTGAAGATACGTTACCAGGTAAATTACCACAACGTAAAATCTCTAAAGAAGCAGCAAACGGATACAGTTCTTATGGAAATCAAATTGGTTTAGCGACAACTTTTGTGAAAGAAATTTATGACGAAGGGTACAAAGCAAAACGCATGGAAGTTGGTTTTGTGGCTGGAGCTGTAAAAAAAGAATATGTTCGTCGTGAAGAACCAGTTGCAGGTGACCGAATTATTTTATTAGGAGGAGCAACAGGTCGTGATGGAGTAGGAGGAGCTTCTGGTTCATCTAAAACACACGATGGTCTTAAATTAGACGATTTATCAGCAGAAGTTCAAAAAGGAAATGCAATTGTTGAACGTAAAATTCAACGTTTATTCCGTAATCCAGATGTTTTAGCATTAATCAAAAAATGTAATGACTTTGGAGCAGGAGGTGTTTCTGTTGCAATTGGTGAAATTGCACGCGGAATTAATGTTAATTTAGATTTAGTTCCATTGAAATATGCTGGATTAAACGGAACAGAATTAGCGATTTCTGAATCTCAGGAACGTATGGCTGTTGCGGTTGAGGCTAAAGATGTGGAAACATTTATCTCATTAGCAAAAGAAGAAAATCTTGATGCGACTTGTGTTGCTGAGGTAACGGGAGATGATACAATGACTTTGGTTTGGAAAGGAACAAAAATTGTTGAATTAGACCGTAAATTTTTAGATACAAATGGCGTTCGTAAACAAGCTAAAATCGAAGTTACGGACGAAGAATATACAAATCCTTTTGAGAATAAAGCCTTCAATAAAGAAGCGTTTATTGCAATGATGCAAGAGTTAAATCATGCGTCGCAAAAAGGTATGGTAGAAATGTTTGACAATAACGTTGGACGTTCTACTATTTTGAATGCTTTTGGTGGACAAACAATGGATACACCAGAAGATGTTTCGGTACAAAAATTCCCAACAGACGGATTTACAAATGCAGTTTCTATTGCTTCATTTGGTTACAATCCTACAATTTCTCGTTGGTCAAATTATCACGGAGCTTATTTTGCGGTAATTGATTCGATGACAAAAATTGTTGCTGCTGGTGGAAATTACGCTGATATTCGTTTAACTTTTCAAGAATATTTTGAAAAATTACGTGATGAAGCTACGCGTTGGGGAAAACCATTTGCGGCTTTATTAGGAACGATTGAAGCACAAAAACAGTTCGGAATTCCTGCAATTGGAGGTAAAGATTCGATGTCTGGTTCTTACCAAGATATTGATGTTCCGCCAACGTTGATTTCTTTTGCAGTTGCGCCTTCTTTGGCTGAAAAAATTGTACAAGGAACTTTAGTTGAAAAGAATTCTAAACTTTCAGTTTTTATTCCAACATTAACAGAAGATTATTTAATCGACGAAGCAAATACAAAAGCTATTTTTGATTTTATCGGAACAATTAATGCTGATGTAAAATCAATGATGACGGTTAAATTTGGTGGAATTGCAGAAACTGTAGCGAATATGGCTTTTGGTAATGAAATCGGATTTGAAATCAAAACTGATTTAGATGTAGCAAAATATTATCCAGCTTCGATTGTAATTGAACATTCAGATGATTTAAATATTCCTGCTGAAATCGCTCAAAATTATCATGTTTTAGGTCAGACAAATGATTCAACTTCGTTCAACTTTAATGGAGAAGAAATTAATTTGATTGAATTAAAACAACAATGGAAAGAAACATTCAATTCATTGTTTCCATATAAATCAACTACTGAAACTGTTGTTGAGGAAAAAGATTTAAAAGCAGAACAAATTTGTTTTGCCTTCGCCGATCATAAAGTAGAAAACCCAAAAGTTTTCATTCCAATTTTCCCAGGAACAAATTCAGAATATGATTCAGCAAAAGCGTTCCGTAGAGAAGGAGCAATCGTTTCGACTTTGCCTTTCCGTAATTTAACACAACAAGATGTTGAAGAATCAGTTGATGCTTTTGTAAATGAAATCAATCAAGCCAATATTTTCTTTGTACCAGGAGGTTTTTCAGCTGCTGATGAGCCAGATGGATCAGGTAAATTTATTGCAACGGTTTTACGCAATGAGAAAATCAAAAATGCAATTCACAATTTATTAGAGCGCGATGGTTTGGTTTTAGGAATCTGTAATGGTTTTCAAGCATTGATTAAATCAGGATTATTGCCTTATGGACGTATTCAAGATTTAGAAGAAGATACACCAACATTAACGTTCAATGAAATTGGTCGTCACATTACACAATTAGCGAAAGTGAGAGTGAATAAATCGCACTCACCTTGGTTAAAAGGAATGGAAGGTCAAGAATTCTGGATTCCATTTTCGCATGGAGAAGGTCGTTTCGTAGCAAATGAGGTTGAATTAGAAAAGTTAATTGATAAAGGACAAATCGCAACTCAGTTTGTAGATTTGGATGGAAAATTAGCTGGAAAAATGCCTTATAATCCAAATGGATCTACGTTTGCGGTAGAAGGAATTGTATCGCCTTGTGGAAAAGTTTACGGACGAATGGGACATCCAGAGCGTTACGAAGAAGGATTATTCAAGAACATTCCAGGAAATGGATATATGAATATCTTCAAAAATGCGGTGGAGTATTTTAGAGGGTAGATTATAGATATGAGATATTAGAAGTTAGATATGAGAAAATTTAACTTCTAAAAATTAAATAAAAAATGTCATTTAGAGTTTGTTGAGGAATCTAAAAAGATTTTTCATTACGCCAAGGCTTCATTCAGAATGACAATTGAAGAATAAAGTTTGAGTCATCCTGAACTTGTTTCAGGAACTCATCTTAAAAAAGTGAGAAGCTGAACTGAATTCAGCTTGACATTGAAAATAAAATAAGGAATTTTGAAGTTAGAAATAAGGTAGAAGAAAAAAAATCTAAATATTAAATATCTAACATCTAAATACTAAAAAAAGAAACAAACAACAAACTAATACCAATTTCGATCCTGAACCAATCGAAATTAATCTCGAAAGTTAACCTTGAACAAGTTAATTTTCAAAACAAACAACAAACACGAAGTGGACTTTTTCATTTCAAACAAAACAAAAAAACGATGTAATGAAGTTAGAAATAAGAAACTAGAAGTTAGATGAATTTTAACTTTGAATTTCGAAAATCGAGCTTCGAAAAAACAAACAACAACGATGAGCTTAACAAAAAATGACTTCATTTACGAAGGGAAAGCAAAACAAGTTTACTCAACAGAGGAAGCAGACAAAGTAATTGTTTATTACAAAGATGACGCAACTGCATTTAATGCACAAAAGCGCGGAACTGTTGAGGACAAAGGAGAAATGAACAACAAAATTTCGACTTTAATTTTCAACTATTTGATTGAAAAAGGAGTTAAAACTCATTTCATCGAGCAGTTGAATGATCGTGAGCAATTGGTGAAAAAAGTATCAATTATTCCAATTGAAATGGTTGTGCGCAACTATGTAGCTGGGTCTATGGCTCAACGTTTAGGATTAGAAGAAGGAGCGAAATCTCCAGTTACAATTTTTGATATCTGTTACAAAAAAGATGAATTAGGAGATCCATTAATCAACGATCATCATGCGGTTTTATTAGGAGCTGCAACATATGATGAGTTAGATGAAATGTACACACAAACAGAAGTAATTAACGAAGCGTTGAAAGAATTGTTCTTAAAAGCTGGATTAATTTTAGCTGATTTTAAAATTGAATTTGGTAAAGATGTTGATGGTAATATCATTTTAGCTGACGAAATTTCTCCAGACACATGTCGTTTATGGGATGTTGAAACAGGAAAAAAATTAGATAAAGACCGTTTTCGTCGTGATTTAGGTGATGTTTCAGAAGCTTATCACGAAGTATATAATCGTTTGACAGAAGTTTTAAAATAAACATTTTTTTCATTCTATAATGATTGATAAAAAATTACATAAAAGCCAATTAAAAGCTGAATATTTAACGAATTTCTACGAAAGAAATTTATTAAAAAAATATGCAGCCGATACTGTGGATAGTGTAAACGAAGAATGTGGTGTTTTTGGGGTTTATTCGCCAAATAATATCAACACATATTCTATTGCACAGTTTGGTTTATTTGCGCTTCAACACCGTGGACAGGAAGCGTGTGGTGTTTCTTTCTTGAAAGATGGAAACATTAAAACGGTGAAAAAAACAGGATTGGTATTAGACGTTTTCAAAACAATGGAAGCCGAGATTGAAGAATACCAAGGAAATGCTGCGATTGGACATACACGCTACACAACTGCTGGAGGTGGAAGTCGTCGTAACATTCAGCCACTTTACACGTACAATATTTATGGAAAACCTCATTTCTCTATTGCTCATAACGGAAATTTAATTGAAGTTGAAGCATTAAGAGCTGAATTAGAAGCAGAAGGTTTACCATTTTTAGCAACTTCGGATACGGAGGTTTTATTACGTTCTATTCAAAAATATTCGCATTTAGATATTGTAGAAGCTATACAGAAAGGTACAGAAAAGGTAAAAGGAGCTTATTCGGTTTTGTTATTAGCGAATAATCAAATGGCAGCTTTTCGCGATCCAAATGGTATTCGTCCTTTATGTTTAGGAAAATTGGACGATGCCTATGTTTTCTGTTCAGAAACATGTGCATTAGACGCTGTCGGAGCTGAATTTATCCGTGATGTAGAGCCAGGTGAATTGATTGTTGTAAATGAACAAGGTTTGAAATCTTATTCATTAAATCAACCAACGCAGCGTAATATTTGTGCTTTTGAGTACATTTATTTTGCACGTCCTGACTCGAATATCGAAGGAAATGAAATCTACGATTTACGTGTAGAATCTGGTCGAAAATTATACGAACAATCTCCTGTTGCTGCCGATATTGTAATTGGTGTTCCAGATTCTGGGATCCCGTCTGCAATTGGTTATTCAGAAGCTTCGGGTATTCCTTACGAACCAATTTTGATTAAGAATCGTTATATGTCGCGTTCGTTTATCGTTCCTTCACAAGAAATGCGTGAACGTGTGGTCAACTTAAAATTGAATCCCATCAAAAATAAAATCAAAGGAAAACGTTTGGTTGTTTTAGATGATTCGATTGTACGTGGAACAACTTCGAAACTTTTAATCAAAATCTTAAAAGAAGCAGGAGCAAAAGAAATTCATTTCCGTTCTGCTTCGCCTCCAATTATTGCACCTTGTTATTTAGGAATTGATATGCCTTCTAAAGCAGATTTAATTTCAGGAAATAAGTCAATTAAAGAGGTTGAAGATTATTTGAATGTCGATTCGTTAGATTTCTTAACAGTTGATAATCTGATTGATTTATTAGGAAGTAAAGAACATTGTTTTGGATGTTTTACAGAAAAATATCCCGTAAATTATTCTAATGAAGAATGTAAAGAGGTAAAACCTTTGCATATAGATTAATAAGTTATACGAATTTCGAATCTCGTATTTCGAAAAACTAAATCATAATTAAAATGAGCAATACATATAAACAAGCCGGAGTAGATAAGGAAGAAGGTTATCAAACGGTATCGAAAATTAAAGATGCAGTTGCAGCAACACACAATTCAAACGTGTTGAATGGAATTGGAAGTTTTGGTGCATTTTACCAATTAGGAGGTTACAAAAATCCTGTTTTGGTATCAGGAACCGATGGTGTAGGAACTAAACTACGTGTGGCTTTAGATTCTAAAGTTTACGATACAGTTGGGATTGATTGTTTCGCGATGTGTGCAAATGATATTTTGTGTCATGGAGCAAAACCATTATTTTTCTTAGATTATTTAGCTTGTGGAAAATTAGATTCTGATATCGCAGCAGAAATTGTAGGTGGAATTGCACAAGCGTGTAAAGAAACTGGAACAGCATTAATTGGTGGAGAAACAGCAGAAATGCCAGGAATGTACCAAGTTGGTGATTATGATGTTGCTGGATTTTGTGTTGGAGTAGTAGAACGAGATGAAATTATCGATGGTTCTAAAATAAAAGCTGGACAAGTAATTATTGCGTTACCATCAAGTGGTTTCCATTCGAATGGATTCTCTTTGGTTCGTAAAGTTTTCCCAGATTTTAACGAAGAATTTGAAGGTAAACCTTTGTTCGAAACATTATTAGTTCCAACAAAATTATATCAAAATGATATTTTCAAAATCAAAGATGCTGGAATCGAAATGTCTGGAATTGCTCATATTACAGGAGGTGGATTAATCGAGAATGTTCCTCGTATTATAAATGACGGATTAACTGCTGTAATAGAAAAAGCAAAAATAAATGTACCAACAGTGATGCAAGAATTAGCTAAACGCGGAGGAATTGCAGAAAACGAAATGTTTGGAACATTTAATATGGGTGTTGGAATGGTTGTCATCGTTGACCAAACTGATGCTGAAAAAGTATTGAATATTATTGATGGAAGTGCGTTGATTGGAGAAATTCAAGAAGGTGCTGACAAAATTATATTGAAATAGTAGATTAAATAGTTTAAAAAAGCCGGATAAGATTTCTTATCCGGTTTTTTTATTTTTTGGGATTATTTGTTTTTGATTAAGATTGATCCTTGTTATAAAATTTTGTAGTTTTTTTCTTAAATAAAAAAGCTTAATTAAAATACAATAGCTTTTAAAGTTAATTCATTTTCTTTTTTTTAATTTATTAAGCATTTCCTCACCTCATTCAATCTTCGTATCTTTGCATTTCATTCAAAAAACTCCAAATTCACTCATAAGTTATGCAACAATCAAAGGCTTTGGCAATTCTAAAATCTGGTCGAAATGTATTTTTAACAGGTTCTGCGGGTGCCGGAAAAACTTATGTGTTAAATCAATACATTCAATATCTTAAACAACATGGCGTTCCTGTTGCTATAACGGCTTCTACGGGAATTGCTGCGACGCACATGAATGGTCAAACGATACATTCTTGGGCTGGAATTGGAATAAAAGATTATGTTTCTGATCGATATTTGGCTTCGCTTCGCGACAAGAAATATTTCCGAGATAAAATGGACAAAGTAAAAGTCTTAATTATTGATGAAATCTCGATGCTGCACCGAAATCAGTTGGATGCGGTTGATTATGTTTTGAAGTTTTTCAAACAAAACGATGAACCTTTTGGAGGTGTTCAAGTAATTTTTTCGGGTGATTTTTTCCAGTTACCGCCGATTGGTGAAGAGTGGGAAGAATCGAAAGATAAATTCTGTTTTATGTCCGATGCTTGGGTTCAAGCAAAAGTGCATATTTGTTATTTGACAGAGCAATATCGTCAAACAAATAATGCATTGAATGATATTTTGAATGAAATTCGTTCGGGGAATATTTCGCAAAAAACAGTTGATTTATTAGAAACTCGAATCGAATATTTTCCAGATGAAATAGATTCACAAACTCGTTTGTATACACATAATATGGATGTGGACCGAATTAATAAAGGTCAATTGATTAATATTGATTCATCTTCCAAAACATTTGAAGCAAAAGTTGCGGGAAATCCAGCTTTGGTTGAGGTTCTTAAAAAATCTGTTTTAGCAGAAGAAGTTTTAGAATTGAAGATAGGAGCGAAAGTGATGTTTGTTCGTAACAATTTCGAAGTTGGTTTTGTAAACGGAACGCTTGGAAATGTTTCGGGGTATACTGAAAAAGACGAGCCAATTATCAAAACATTAGATGGAGAATTTTACATTGCAAAACCAGAAACGTGGGCAATAGAGGACGAAAGCGGAAAAGCATTGGCTTCATTTACACAAGTTCCGTTGCGTTTGGCTTGGGCGATTACGATTCATAAATCACAAGGAATGACGTTAGATTCTGCGTTTATTGATTTATCAAAAGCGTTCGAAAAAGGACAAGGGTATGTTGCACTTTCACGTTTACGAGATTTAAATTCGTTGATGTTACACGGATTGAATCAAACAGCTTTAGAAATTGATTCACTTGCAATGAAGGCTGATAGACGTTTTCAGGTTTTATCGAATGAAATGGATGAGTTTCTAGATGAAAAAGAATTGCAAAACTCTTGGGCTGCTTTTATCCGATATTCTGGTGGAACTTTGGATAAAAAACAAATTGCAAAAAATATCGAAAAGAATAAAACCAAAGAAAAAGGACAAAAGAAATCGACTTACGAAATTACATTAGAATATGTGAAAGAAGGTTTGTCTTTAGATCAAATCGCAGAGAAAAGAGGTTTAACTACTTCAGCAATTGTCGATCATATTGGTAAAATCAAAGAAAGTGAGCCTGATTTGGATTATTCAAAATTTAAACCTTCTGATAAAATTATTGATAAAGTTCGATTAGCGTATAGTGAAATCGAATTTGAAGAGAATAAAGTTTTAAAACCAATTTATGATTATTTCAATGGTGAAATTGGTTATGAAGACATCAAAAAAGCATTACTTTTTATAGATTAAATAAAAATTGTCAGTTCAAAAATCTAAATAACTGACAAAATTGGTCAAATTATTCGAAAGGAATAGTTGTTGTTAAAAGATAAGTATTAAAAATGAACGCTTTTTAAAAGCATCCATAATTTACAATTTATGTCAATAGAAAACAATAATGTAGTTTCAGTAAACTACTCATTACATACCATCGAAGCGAATGGTGAAAAAGTATTTGTAGAACAATCAAATACAGAAGAGCCATTAACTTTTTTATTTGGAGCTGGAATGATGATTCCAAAATTTGAAGAAGAATTAAAAGAATTAACAATTGGTGATAAAAAATCATTCGTAATTACTCCAGCAGAAGGATACGGTGAAAGAGTAGAAGAAGCTGTTGCTCAATTACCTTTAGATATGTTCAAAGAATCTGGATTGCCACCAGTTGGAGCAATTTTACCTTTGACTGATGATGCAGGAAATCAATTCCGTGCTTCAGTTGTAGAAGTGACAGAAGAGGCTGTAATTGCAGATTTGAATCCTCCAATGGCAGGAAAAACATTAGAATTTGAAGTTGAAATTCTTAATGTTCGTCCAGCAACTGAGGAAGAATTATCTCACGGACACGCACATGGAGTTGACGGAACTCAAGGGCACTAAAAAATATTTTCAAAAGGCTATTTCAATTTGAGATAGCCTTTCTTGTTTTTAATTGTGAATAAATCATTAATAAATAGATTAAATCCACGTTATATTTTTCGACTTGCATCAACTAAAATCTTATCTTTGTAAAACAAACAAGATTACTTACAAACAAACATGAAAATAGCTGTATTTGTTTCCGGTGGCGGAACAAATCTTCAAAATATTATTGATGCAGTTGAAGACGGAACGTTACCAAATGTCGAGATTTCGATGGTAATGGCAGACCGAGATTGTTATGCAATAGAACGATCGTTGGATAAAGATATCCGAACGTATGTCTTAGACCGAAAAACTTTTTCGGAAGATGCTGAACATAATTTAGAAGGAGAAGAAATCGACCTTATTGTTTTGGCAGGTTTTTTAACCATATTATCTCCAGAATTTACCTCGAAATGGGGCTCGAAAATGATTAATATTCATCCTGCATTATTACCAAAATTTGGTGGAAAAGGAATGTATGGCGCGAAAGTTCACAAAGCAGTTTTAGAAGCTGGTGAAAAAACATCAGGAGCAACTGTACATTTTGTAACGGCTGGTGTAGACGAAGGACAAATTATTTGTCAAGGAATTTTTGAAATTGAAGAAGGTGATGAAGTAGCAGATTTACAGCGTAAAGTTGCTGAGGTAGAAAGTGAAATCTACATTAAGGCAATCAAGCAAATCAGCGAAGCATAAAATATAGAATGCCTCAATGTTGTGTACATTGAGGTTTTTCATTTCCAATAAAATAGTAAACAAACAATAAACTTTAAAAACTAAACACAATGCAAAAACAAGCGCTAATAAGTGTTTCGGACAAGTCGAACTTGTTAGAATTTGCAAAATTCTTGGTTGAACAAGATTACAAAATCTTATCAACTGGAGGAACATTCAAACATTTACAAGACAACGGAATCGAAGTTACAGAAGTAAAAGATGTAACTGGTTTTCCTGAGATTTTAGATGGTCGCGTAAAATCTTTACATCCTGCAATTCATGGTGGTATTATGGCGCGTCGTTCGGACGAAAATCATATGGCAACAATTGCGGAACATGGAATTAACCCAATTGATATCGTTATTGTAAATCTTTATCCTTTCTTCGAAAAGATGAATACAGGTCTTTCTGAAGCGGAAATGATTGAATTTATTGATATCGGTGGTCCATCAATGTTACGTTCTTCTGCAAAGAATTTTTATGATGTAACAGTTGTAACGGATGTGAATGATTATGAAGTAGTGATGAATGAAATTCGTGAGAATGGTTCAACTTCTATCGAAACGCGTAAATTATGTGCTGGTAAAGTATTCAACTTAACTTCTGCTTATGATGCGGCGATTTCTACTTACATTTTAGGAGAAGATTTTCCTCAATTTTTAGAGTCTTCTTACGAGAAAGTGATGGATTTACGTTATGGAGAAAATCCACATCAAAAAGCAGCTTATTATGTTGATAAAACGAAAAATGGCGCAATGAAAGATTTCGAATATTTACAAGGAAAAGAACTTTCTTTCAACAATATTCGTGATATGGATTTGGCTTATAAAGTGGTTTCAGAATTTGAGGAAACAACTTGTTGTGCAGTGAAACATTCAACGCCTTGTGGAGTGGCAATTGGAGAGAATGTTTTAGAAGCTTATGAAAAAGCGTATGAATGTGATCCAATGTCAATTTTCGGTGGAATCATCGCTTTCAATAGAGAAGTTGATGGAAAAACTGCGGTTGAATTAAATAAAATTTTCTTAGAAATTGTAATTGCACCTTCATTTACAGAAGAAGCGTTAGAAATTTTTAAACAAAAGAAAAATTTACGTATCATCAAAGTGAAGAATCCTGTGTCGGATAAAGTAACTTACGTAAAAGTTGATGGAGGATTAATTGTTCAGTCTACAGATAATCAGTTTTCAACAGATCTTAAAGTTGTAACAGAAGCTCAACCAACAGATCGTCAAATGACTGATTTAGTTTTTGCTCAAAAAATTGTAAAATGGGTAAAATCTAACGCGATTGTTGTAGCGACAAATGGTCAAGCTTACGGAATCGGTGGAGGTCAAACGAATCGTATTTGGGCGGCTCAACAAGCGATTGCACGTGCAAAAGAAAAAGTGGAAGATGATTTAGTTTTAGCTTCAGATGCATTTTTCCCTTTCCGTGATGTAGCTGATTTTGCAGCAGAAAATGGAATTAAAGCAATTATTCAACCAGGAGGATCAATCAAAGATCAAGAGTCTATCGATGCTTGTAATGAACGCGAAATTCCGATGGTTTTCACAGGAATGAGACATTTTATGCACTAAAATTCGATATGCGATATTCGTTTTGCGATGTTGGAATTTAAGATTAACTTAGTGTAAATGAGAAGTTATAGAAATTTAGACATATGGCAAAAAAGTTTGGAAATTTTAAGACTGGTTTATAATCTTTCTAATAAATTTCCAGAATCAGAAAAGTATGGATTAACTGTTCAAATAAAAAGAGCAGTTGTTTCAATTCTTTCAAATATCGCAGAAGGTTCTGGAAGAAATTCAAATCAGCAAATGATTAATTTTCTATCTATTTCAAAAGGTTCTGATTTTGAGGTTGAAGCTCAATTAATAATAGCTTTTGAGTTGAATTATATAACAGAGTCAGAATTAAATGAAGCTTTAGAATTAATTGATCATTATTGTAGAATGAATAAAAATTTTCAAAACTATTTAACAAAGAAAAACAATGGAACAAAATAATAGCGCAAACCGCGAATCGCAAACCGCAACTCGCATCTTAGTAATCGGTTCAGGTGGTCGTGAACATGCAATAGGATGGAAGTTTGCTGAAGATTTCAAGCAAAAAGGACAAGATTTAGAATTGTTTTTTATTCCAGGAAATGCAGGAACAGCTCAAATCGGAACAAACGTTTCAGTTTCTTCGATTGAAGAAATGAAAAATTTCGCGAAAGAAAATCAAATCGATTTAACTTTTGTTGGACCAGAAGCTGAATTAGCAGAAGGTATCGTTGATATTTTTCAGAAAGAGAATTTAAATGTTTTTGGACCTCATAAAGCAGCTGCGCAATTAGAAGCTTCTAAAGCTTTTGCGAAGGATTTTATGGATAAATATGGTGTGAAAACAGCAAAATATAAAAATTTTCAAGGACCAATGTTGGCGATTGATTATTTGAAAACACAAGATTATCCAATTGTAGTGAAAGCCTCTGGTTTAGCGGCTGGAAAAGGAGTTATTATCTGCCAAGATTTTGAAGAAGCAAAACAAGCTGTTTTGGATATCATGGAAGATAAAACCTTTGGTGATGCAGGAAACGAAGTGGTTATTGAAGAATATTTAGAAGGTTTTGAAGCCTCTATTTTGTCTTTCTTTAACGGGAAAAAAATCGTTCCATTTGTTTCGGCAAAAGATCACAAGAAAATTGGTGAAGGAGAAACTGGTCTTAATACTGGTGGAATGGGCGTTATCGCTCCAAATCCATTGTTTACGGAAGAGCATTTCAAAATGTTCGAAGAAGAAATTATGGAGCCAACAAAATGTGGTTTAATTAAGGAAAGATCAGAGTTTGCTGGTGTTATTTTCTTTGGATTGATGATTACAACAAAAGGTGTTTATTTGTTGGAATATAACCTAAGAATGGGCGATCCAGAAACGCAAACAACTTTACCTTTGTTAGAAAATGATTTGGCTGAGGTTGTAAATAAAGCAATTAAAGGAGAAGATTTTGACTTGACTTTCAAAAATCAACATGCGTGTTGTGTGGTGATGGTTTCGGGAGGATATCCAGGAAATTACGACAAAGGTTTTGAGATTCGTGGTTTAGAAAATGTAACTTGTCCTAATTTTATTGCTGGTGCAAAATTATCAGGTGAACAAATTGTTACTTCTGGTGGACGCGTAATCAACATAGTTGGATTAGGAAATACATTAGAAGAAGCACGTGAAACTGCTTACGAAAACATCAAAAAAGTACATTTTGATTACGAATATTATCGAAATGATATTGGAGTAATTCAATAAAAAATACAGTTTATATTATTAAAAAATGCGTTTCAAATGAAACGCATTTTTTTTAATTTATTCTGAAAATTCGACGTGATAAACATCGCTTTTATTTCGATTTATTTTTCGATATTCAAATCCTCCAGCTTGCGGAATAATTTCGACTAAATCAAATGATTGACAACTTTTTGGCAAACCATTAAAAATTAAAGTGAAATGAAGAGACGAACCTTCTTCGATATACGTCCAATTTGGATACATTGTAATTCCGTCCGCAAAAACCAATTGACAACGTTTTCCTGATTGATTATCAATAATAAAAGTAGAAGGCCAAATACGTGCAGCATTTGCATATTCATCTGCCGCCATACAACAATGTATAATAACCTGACTTTCTTCTTCGATATTGGTTAAGAGCTCAGAATCAATAAAAATCTTTTCTTCAAGAATAGTTGCACTCATTATTTTGCAATTTTCTTAATGTACAATTCTTCTACTTTTGCACGTGCCCAATCTGTTTTTCGAAGAAATTTCAACGATGATTTCAAACTTGGATTATCATTAAAACATCTGATGTTAATTTGATTTCCCAAACCTTCCCAACCGCCGTAATAAATTACTAATTCTTCGATAATATCGTCTAAACGTTTTCCGTGTAATGGATTATTTTTTTGACTTTCCATTTTGCAAATTTACGAAAATGTTTTTGGTGAATTTAGAATAGTTCAAGCTTTCTAAAATTCATATTTTTCTTCCAATTGTTCTGCTAAATGTAAAATATCATTCACTCGCGCTAATTGCTCAATCCAATTGGTCGGAATTGTTTCTGCATCATAATAAATCCCTGCAATTCCACCAGCAATACAAGCAATTGTATCGGTATCATGTCCTAAATTCACCGCTTTCAAAACACAATCTTTATACGAACTTGTATGTAGCAAACACCAAATAGAAGCTTCTAAACTATCCATGACATAACCAGTTGATTTAATTTCATCTTCTTTTAAATCAATTAGTTTTCCACTTAAAATTCGTTCGAAATATGTAAATTCATTTTTATAAATTTCATTTTCTTCTAAGAATAATTTTAACCAAAAATTTGTGTTCAGATAAGCTTCTTCTAGATTTTCGGCATCTAAAACGTTCAACGCAAATTCAATATAATAAATACACGCCAAAACAGAACGATTGTGCGCATGCGTGATAGAAGAAACTTCTTTGACGATTTCACAGCGTTCATCAATCGATAAATCTTTCGTGAAAATTGCTAAAGGAAGAATACGCATTAACGATCCATTTCCATTATCAGATTCGGATGTAGAACCAGCCTCAATTGGATTTTTTACAACTCGTAAACGATTTATTGCTTTTCGTGTAGAAATTCCAACATCAAAGACTTCTCCGTCAGCCGTCCAATAACCTTCGTGCATCCACATCTGAAATTTTTCTGCAATATCATTCACATTATAACCATTACACAACGATTCAGCCAAGCAAAACATCATCGAACTATCGTCAGAAAAAGTGCCAGGAGGCATATTGTATGTTCCATAACCCATCATATCTGTGACAGGATTTTGTTGTAAATATTGCCTACTTTTAAACTCAACTGGAACTCCTAATGCGTCACCAACCGCCGATCCAATTAATATATTTTTCGAAAAATTTTTTCTATTCATAACTTTCTTTTATAAATGAAAAATAATTGATTTTTTTGAATATATCCAAATTATTTTTGAAAATTTATGAATTAATCATAATAAATTTATCTTTTTCGGATAAAATATTAAAAGGTTTAAAATAGATAAAAAAGAATAAGTCGTATTGTCAGTTTTGAAAAAATTGGAACTGATTTTGATTAAATTACCACACAAACTTATTATTACTATGGCTTTTATAGATTATTATACAACATTAGGTCTGCAAAAGACCGCATCACAAGATGAGATAAAAAAAGCTTATCGGAAATTGGCACGTAAGTATCATCCCGATCTTAATCCAAATAACGATGAAGCTGCACAGAAATTTAAAGAATTAAATGAAGCAAACGAAGTGTTGAGCGATCCAGAAAAACGTAAAAAATACGATAAATATGGAGAAAATTGGCAACATGGTGAAGAATATGAAAAAGCTCGTCAGCAACAACAACAGCAACAATATCAATATAGTAATAGCGATTTTGATGGAGCTGAAGGTTTTGGTGATTTTGATGGCTATTCAGATTTTTTCAGTTCGATGTTTGGACGCGAAGGAAGGAGTAGATCAACAGGTTATAAAGGGCAAGATGTTAATGCCAGTTTGACACTAAATTTGACAGATACATTGACTTCGCATAAACAAACTTTTGCTGTGAATGGTAAAAATATACGAATTACAATTCCAGCTGGAGTAGAAGATGGGCAAACGATTAAGATAAAAGGTCACGGAGGAAAAGGTTATAACAATGGTCCAAATGGAGATTTGTATATCACGTTTCATATCGAAAATAATACGTCTTTTGAAGTTAATGGAGCAGATTTATCTACAATTGTTGAAATCGACTTATACGATGCAATTTTGGGTGGAGAAGCGATGATTGATACACTTTCTGGAAAAGTGAAAGTTCCAATAAAAGAAGGAACAGAGAATAATAAAAAGGTTAAATTGAAAGGAAAAGGTTTACCAATTTATAAGAAAGATGATCAATTTGGAGATTTGTATGTGACATTTTCAGTAAAAACTCCAACTAATTTATCAGCAGAAGAAAAAGAATTATTCGAGAAATTACGTTCACTTAAAAAAGCTTAAAACCATGAAAAATGTAACGATATCTGTTATTCAGTTTAGTAAATATCATCAGATTGAACCTCAATTTGTGATTGATTTGTATAAAAATGATTTGGTTGTTTTGCACGAGCGTAACCAAGAATATTTTATCGAAGAAAATGATTTGAAATTAATCGAACGATTTATTGAATTTCATTATAATTTGGGCGTTAATATAGAAGGTTTAGAAGTGATTCATCATCTTTTGAAACAAATCGAAACGCTACAAAAACAATTAAAATAAACGAATTCAAAAACAACCTTTGCAGAAAACTGCAAAGGTTGTCTTATTTTTGCATAAATATTTTTGTATGAATACTCCCGAAAAGAAGAGTAAATTAAAAAAATTACATTCGCGCAATCGTCATTTAGCGCCTTATAATTTCGAAAAATTGTGTGCGATTTATTCCCCACTTTCCAAATATATCAAACCCAATAAAGAGAACGAACCAACGATTAATTTCTCGGATAGAGAAGCTGTAAAAGCGTTGAATAAAGCGTTGTTGAAAACATATTATGATATTGATTATTGGGAATTGCCAAAAGATAATTTGTGTCCACCAATTCCTGGTCGCGCCGATTATATTCATTATGTTGCCGATATTTTGGGTGAAAGTTTTGATGGTGTAATTCCGCGTGGAAAAGATGTAAAAGTCTTGGATGTTGGTGTTGGAGCGAATTGTATTTATCCGATTATTGGAAATTACGAATACGACTGGAACTTTGTTGGCGCAGAGTTGGATTATGCTTCTTTCAAAAATGCGGAAGAAATTGTCAAGAAAAATGCTCGATTACGTAACAAAGTTGAGATTAGAATGCAATTTAATCCAAACAATATTTTCAAAAAAATCATCAAACAAGGCGAAAAATTTGATATTACAATTTGTAATCCTCCATTTTTTAGATCGAATCAAGAAGTGATGGAGCAAACAATGCGTAAACTGAAAAACTTAGGTCAAAAATCTGATCAAAAACCAATTCAAAACTTTGGTGGGAATAATTCTGAGCTTTGGTGTAGAGGAGGAGAGCGTCTGTTTATCACGAAAATGATAAAAGAAAGTGCGGATTATAAACATCAAGTAAAATGGTTTACAACATTGGTTTCTAAGAAAGAAAATGTTCGAATTTTGGAAGGTATTTTGAAACGTGAAAAAGTAAGAGATTACCGAATTGTAAATATGCAACAAGGGAATAAAATTTCGCGTTTACTAGTTTGGAGATTTTAATTGATTTATTTTTAATTCATTAAAGGTTTTATTTAAAATTATTCCAAATTTTTCTGAAGGGTTTATTCAGTTTAAGATTTGTTTTACCTTTTATAAACAAAATTATTACAAATGAAAACAAATAGAATAATGGTTTCTTTGGTAGTTGTAGCGTTGATGTTTAGTATTTTTTCGTTTACGACTTCTCGTCAAATTGACACAGGAAAAGCAATTTCAAGTTCAGAATGGAAAAATCTAAAAGTGTTACCACAAAACATTTCGGAAGATAGTTTGAAAGGTTTGATGCGCGGATACAACGCTGCTTTAGGAGTGAAATGTAATTTTTGCCACGCCGAAAATCCAGATACGAAAAAGATGGATTTTGCAAGTGATGCAAAAAAAGAAAAGGAATTTGCACGTCATATGATTGTAATGACACGTGATATTAACGCGAAAAATTTCAATTGGGAAAATGCAAAAAATCCTGAAATGATCAATGTTGTAACATGTGTAATGTGTCACAGAGGAAATGAAAGTCCTACAAAATCATTGATTGAGCCTGTAAACGCTGAGTTAAAAAACGTGAAAGATGTTGCAAAAGAAAAATTAGCTCCCACATCTGGTTCAACGAAAGTTGAGAAAAAATAAAGAATAGAAATATAAGCTCCATTTTTGGAGCTTTTTTTATTTTCAAAATTCAATAAATCGTATAACTTTGCTTTCATAATTTAAAGAAATAAAATGTTTAAATTTATTCGTAAGGTTGTAATTTATCTTTTTGTAGCTCATCTTGTATACATTGTTGTGTTAAAGTGGATTAATCCGCCGTTCACGATTACGCAAGTTCAGCAAGGTTTTGAACAAGGAAAATTTAAGCGCGATTATATTTCCTATGAAGAAATGGGACGAAATATAAAATTGGCTGTAATTGGTTCCGAAGATCAAAAGTTTCCTGTACACAATGGATTTGATATGGATGGAATACAAGAAGCGATCGAAAAAAATAAAGAAGGGAAAAAACTTCGTGGAGGTTCTACGATTTCTCAACAAGTAGCGAAAAATGTGTTTTTGTGGCAAGGTCGTTCTTGGTTGAGAAAAGGATTGGAAGTTTATTTTACGTTTATGATCGAAAAAATTTGGGGCAAACAACGTATTTTAGAAATGTATTTGAACACTTCGGAAATGGGAATTGGTGTTTTTGGAGTTGAAGCAGCTTCAGAATATTATTTTAATAAACCAGCTAAAGATTTAACCAAAAATGAAGCGGCTCGAATTGCAGCAGCTTTGCCATTGCCACGAAAATATAATGTGAATCCGCCTTCGTCTTTTATCAGTAGACGCGCTAGTCATATAGAGCGACAAATGCGAAATATACAAGGAAGCACTGATTTGGAAAAGGTTTTAGGAGAATAAAATAGAAAAGAGAAGTTAATAAGCTTCTCTTTTTTGTTTTATTACTCTCTCCAATTAATTTTAACCGCAGAAATTTTCTCTAATTCCAAACGAATTTCAGGAAGTAAATTGAAATCATTTTTCATGTAAAAAGCCAACGGAGAACAATAAGGCTCTCCATTCGCTTTTGTATCTTTTTCATGGTCGATTACCCAACCATTTAGTTCTGTCGAAAATGTTTTTAATCGATTAAAAATTTTACGTCCCAAACCAATTTGATGCAACTCGCTATCCACAATTATTGCAAACCATTTTTCATAATCTCTTTCAAAAATAACCGCCCAAGCTCGCATTTGATTGTTTTCATCTACAGCAAAAAAATGTTTCGCTTCAATCAAACTATTCAAATAATTTTCGGTGTCCTGTAAACTCTCAAAAGCCAAATTAATAGGATATTCGTTGTTCCAAATTTTAAAAATATACTCTTTATGAATTTGGTTCAATGTTGTAAATGAATAGATTTCGAATGAATTAAGTTGAGGCATAAAATGATTTCTTATTCCGCTAAATATACTAATTTATTTAGTCAAAATTTCTTTTAAAATCAAAGGTTTGTCAGTTGTAATATAATCAGCTTTCATATCGATCATTTCTTGCATCACTTTTGGGTCGTTAACTGTCCAAACATTAACCAATAATCCCAAGTTTTTCGCTTCTTTCACCCAAGTAGGATTTTTCTGAAAAATGCTGTAATGATAATCAATTCCATTCCAATTTCTCTCTTTTACTTCTTGAGGAGACAAATCTCCGGCTAAATAAGAAACGTGAAATTTTGGTGCTAATTTCTTAAATTCATCACAAATATTTTTACTAAATGAAATGATTTCAACTTGTTTTTCTACTTTATGTTTTTTGATGATTTCAATCGCTTTTTTTACTGCACGATCTTCATTTTCTTTTGATGAGTGAGGTTTTAATTCGAAAATTAATTTGACATTCTTATTCTTTTTTCCTTGTTCAAAATATTCTTCTAAAGTTGGCATGTTTTCGTTGTTAGCCAATTTCAACGTTTTTAAAAGAGAAGAATTTGTAGTTTCGATTGTATGACCTTGGTAATGATCATCATGATTCACCATCAAAACATCATCAGCACTAATTAATACATCAAATTCAGAACCATAAGCACCAATTTCTTGTGCAGATTTTAATGATTTAATCGAATTTTTTGCGTTGTTTTCGGTGTCCCAATAACCACGATGAGCAATAATTTTTTGAGCATTTGCCATGTTTGTAAGCATAAAGGTTGTTAAGGCAGTAAATATAATTTTTTTCATGATGAATTGTTTTTTCAAGGTAAAATTATTTCGATTAATCGGTTTTAAAGTTATGAAAATATTAAGTTCTTGGAAAACTATAAAAATCTACCTAAAAGAATGAAAAATGACGTGAATAAAATTGTGATTGCGCCGAATTTCACTTAATTTTGCACAAAGACAAACACAATGACGCAAGGAATTATTATTTTAGATTTTGGCTCGCAATACAATCAATTAATCGCGCGCCGAATTCGAGAATTTGGAGTTTATACAGAAATTATTCCCTACAACACTTCGATCGAAGAAATCAAAAAACACAATCCAAAAGGAATTATTTTATCAGGAGGACCTTCTTCAGTTTTTGGAGATGAAGCCGCTTTGGTAGAAAAAGAATTATTCGAAATGGGCGTTCCTGTTTTAGGAATTTGCTATGGAATGCAATTGATTTCGCATTTATTAGGTGGAGAAGTTAAGAAAGGAGAAAAAGGAGAATATGGAAAATCTGAATTAACAGTTTTAGCTCAAAACAGTTTATTCGCAGGAGTTCCAGAACAATCTACAGTTTGGATGAGTCACTTCGATGAAGTGATGACAGCGCCAATAGGATTTACAATTTCAGGAAAATCAAATATAGATATTGCGGCAATCGCAAACGAAGATAAAAAGATTTTTGCGGTACAATTTCACCCAGAAGTTACACATTCAGAATATGGTTCAACAATGTTAGAAAACTTTGTTTTCAATATTTGTCAGGCTGAAAAGAATTGGGTTTTAAAAGATTTTATCGAAACAGAAATTGCTCGTATAAAAGAAGTAGTTGGTGATAAAAAAGTGATTTTAGGACTTTCAGGAGGTGTTGATTCTTCTGTTGCAGCGGTTTTAATTCATCGTGCAATTGGCGATCAATTAACGTGTATTTTTGTTGATACTGGTTTATTGAGAAAAGATGAAGGGAAAAAAGTAATGGAAAATTACGGAAAGCACTTCAACATGAACATCAAAATGGTAGATGCTTCAGAACGTTTCTTAACAAACTTGAAAGGTATCGATGAACCAGAAGCAAAACGTAAATCAATTGGTAAAGATTTCGTGGCTGTTTTTGATGAAGAATCAAATAAATTTGAAGATGCAGCATTCTTAGCGCAAGGAACTATTTATCCTGATGTAATCGAATCGCAATCTGTAAAAGGACCTTCTGCAACTATTAAATCTCACCACAATGTTGGTGGATTACCAGAAGATATGAAACTTCAATTATTAGAACCATTACGCGAATTATTCAAAGATGAAGTACGTAAAGTTGGAGTAGAATTAGGTATTCCTCGTGAATTAGTTTACCGCCATCCTTTCCCAGGACCAGGTTTAGGAATCCGTGTTTTAGGTGAAGTAGACGAAGAAAAAGTACGTATTTTACAAGAAGCAGATCAAATTTTTATTGACGAGCTTTATGCACATAATTTATACGACGAAGTTTCTCAAGCTTTCGTGGTTTTATTACCTGTAAAATCTGTTGGAGTAATGGGAGACGAGCGTACGTACGAATATACGGCGGTTGTTCGTTCTGCAAATACGATCGATTTTATGACAGCAACGTGGTCAAAATTACCTTACGAATTCTTAGAATTAGTTTCGAATAGAATTATCAATGAGGTAAAAGGAATTAACCGTGTAGCTTACGATATCAGCTCAAAACCACCAGCAACTATCGAGTGGGAATAAGCTGAAAAATATATCAAAGCCAGCCAATGTGCTGGCTTTTTTTCTATGTAAACTTTAAAAAACTAAATATTAAATGGAACTTTTAAAAGAAAGAATTCTGAAGGATGGAAAAAGTTTCGATGGTGGAATTCTAAAAGTTGATAGTTTTATCAACCACCAAATGGATCCTGTTCTGATGAAAGCAATTGCGTCGGAATTTGTCCAGCGATTTTCGGATTTAAACATTAATAAAATCATTACAATCGAAGCAAGCGGCATTGCTCCAGCGATTATGGTTGGATTAGAATTGAATTTGCCTGTTGTTTTTGTGAAGAAAGCAAAGCCTAAAACAATGACAGATTTTTATGCGTCGCAAGTGTATTCATTCACGAAAGACCGAACGTACGATGTTTGCGTAAGTAGTCAATTTTTGAATGAAAATGATCATGTTATTTTTATTGATGATTTTTTAGCGAATGGAAATGCAGCGTTGGGTGTTGAAAATTTGATTAAACAATCTGGCGCAAACCTTTTGGGAATGGGCTTTATAATTGAGAAATCATTTCAAGAAGGACGCGATCGCTTATTGAATGAAAATATCAGAGTTGAATCTTTAGTAAGATTAAAATCTTTGGGAGACAACTCAATTATTTTTGAAGAATAAAAAATATCAACCAAAAGCCAATTTATATTGGCTTTCTTTTTACTTTTAAAAAACAAAAAACTTACCTTGATAATATGAAAATAAAATTACTTGCCTTAACGCTCTCTTTACTATTCTTTACAAATTGTAATTCGTACAAATCGGCGAATTCAGCATTGGTTTCTGGTAATTTTCAGCAAGCTTTTGAACAATCTACGCAAGCTTATTTCAAAAATCCATCGGAGAAAAATGGAATCAAATATGTTCCATTAATTTTTGAAGCTTATAACAAAGGACAGCAAGAAGATGAAAATAGATTGAAACAAATCGAAACGTTGACTAATCCTTCTAAATATCAGGAAGCGTATCAAATTATTAATCGTTTGCAAGAAAGACAAAAAACGATTGCTGGAATTGATGGAAGATCGATTAGCGGGAAAACGTATAATTTCAAAACAAAAGATTATTCAGTAGCTTATAAAACGATTCAAGAAAAGTATGCGCAATTTTTGTACGATGAAGGAAAATCTTTTCTAAATCAAGGAGGAAAACTGAATGCACAAACGGCTTATCAAAAGTTTCAAGTTTTAGAAAGTGTTTATTCAAATTATAAAGATACTCGTAGTTTGATGAATACGGCTCGTACAAACGGAATGTATAAAGTTTTGGTGCAATTGGTGAACAACACAGAAGTTGTTATTCCTAAACTATTAGAGAAAGATTTGTTAGATTTTAATTCGTATGGATTGGATTCTAATTGGACTGAATTTTACACGGGAAAATTAAATAGTTCTTATGATTATGTAATTCAATTAAGTTTTGAGACGATAAATGTTTCACCTGAACGAGAAAAAATTGAGGTGCATAATTTTGAGAAAAAAATTGTTGATGGTAAAGAAGAATTGGTGCAAAATGGAGTAGTGGTAAAAGATAAAGACGGAAAACCCGTGATGGTAGATCGTTATATTACAGTAAAAAGTCGTTTTGAAGAAGTACAACGCATCAAGGAAGCTGCAATTACGGCAAAATATTATTTGATCGATAATCAAAAAGAGCAAGCCATCGATTCTAAAAATTTAGCAAGTCAGTTTATTTTTAGAGATTCTTACGGAACTTACAAAGGTGATCGACGTTCTTTGGATCGAGATTATATAAATATGATTGGTAGAAGACCAGCTCCATTTCCATCAAATGAGCAAATGATTTTTGATTGTGGGCAAGATTTGAAACGTAAATTCAAGAACGAAATCATCCGTATGAAGCTTTGATAAAAAAAATGTAAAAAATTTAATCATTTTTTAAAATTCATTTTCAATAGCTTATCACATAAAACGTCTGTTTTAGCTAAAAACTTGTAAAATTAGTTTTGGTGAATTAAAAAACCTTTCTATATTTGCACAGCAATTAAGACATAGACCCATGGTGTAACGGTAGCACATCGGTTTTTGGTGCCGCTAGTTGGGGTTCGAATCCCTGTGGGTCTACAAAAGTCTTATGCCTCGATAAGCAATTGTTGAGGCATTTTTATCTAACCTAGTTAAGAGAAAAGTTGCAAAAATTGAAATAAAATTTAGTCAGACCCATGGTGTAACGGTAGCACATCGGTTTTTGGTGCCGCTAGTTGGGGTTCGAATCCCTGTGGGTCTACAATTTTTTCTTTTCAATTTTAACATAATAATCATGGACAGACCCATGGTGTAACGGTAGCACATCGGTTTTTGGTGCCGCTAGTTGGGGTTCGAATCCCTGTGGGTCTACAGATTTTAAGCTTCAATATTTTTATTGAAGCTTTTTTTATACTATATATTTTGTTATATTTATCATAATTGATTTAGTAAATGACATTAGAGGACATAATTTTAGAAGCTAAAAAAGGGAAACGAAATGCTCAGAACGCAGTGATAGAGGTTTTGTGGAACAAAGTTTATCATTATGTATTTTCTAAGATTAGAAACGAAGAAGAAGCCGAAGATATCGCTATAGAAACGTTTACGAAGGTTTTTACAAAATTGAAATTATATAACGAAGATTTTGACTTTACGACTTGGGTAATTTCTATCGCACATAATACGATGATTGATCATATCAGAAGATCTCCAAAACTGAATATTTCTCTTGATGATGAAACCAATTTTTTAGAAATTTTAGAAGATCATCCTTCGCCAGAAGAACATTTGATTTTAAAACAAGATAATGACACGCTGATAAAAGCTATTGCAAAATTGAGAGAACCTTATCAAAAAATTATAGAATTGCGTTATATCGAAGATAAAACATACAAAGAGATTGCTGAAGAACTCAATTTGACCTTACCAAATGTTAAAGTTCGTCTTTTAAGAGCCAAACAATTGTTAACAGAGGTGATGCAAGATAATATTTAGTAAATTTATTCGTTGAAAATTTGTTGAAGAAAACTGGATCGAAAATGAAGAAGCACATATACCTTACAACAATTATTATCGCAAGTTTATTCTTGACGTCTTGTGGAAGTAGTAAAGTAACTTCGTATAAGAAAACTGGTTCTAAAAAAGTTTATACTTCTTCCAAAAAAAACGAATCTACAGAGGTTTTTCGTTCTAAAAATGCTGATGATAGTGCGCCTCGTGATATAAATAAAATTCTAAAAACGGCAAAATCTTACTTAGGAACACCTTACAAATATGGTGGAGTTACGAAAACAGGTTTCGATTGTTCGGGACTGGTTTATGTAAGTTTCAAGGAAATGAATTTAGAATTGCCTCGTCGTTCGAGTGATCAAGCTGAATATGGAAAAGAAATTACAATCGAAAATGTTAAAATAGGTGATTTAATATTTTTTAATACTTCAGGAAATTCAATCTCTCATGTAGGTATTGTAGAAAGTATTAATCATGACGGATCAATCAGTTTTGTACATTCTTCAACTTCGAAAGGTGTCATCATTTCTTCCCTTGATGAAAATTATTGGAAAACTAGATTTGTAAAAGCGGTTAGACTTTTATAACTTGACGTGTGCTTAAAAAAAGAACTATATTATTAACTTTTTTTGGATTACTATTTTTTAGTTTATCCATAGTTGTTAATGCTCAAGAAGATAGTGTCAAAATTGATACAGTTAGAATTGAGAATAAAAATCATTCTAAGTTTAGAAAGTTTTACCAAAAATTATTATTCAAGAAAAAACCAACGAGTTTTCCTATTCAGCCCAATAATAATGTAGGTGATGGAAAATATCAAGGAAAAATTATTCGAAATATTTACTACAAAACACAAGACCCTTTCGGATATTCTTTGCAGGACACGACAAGAAAACCGACAAAATGGATTGAAAGAACTGGAAATACACTACACGGGAAATCTAAGCAATTTGTGTTGCGTCAAAATATGTTGCTGAAACTAGGAGATAAATATGATTCTGTAAAAGCAGCTGAATCTGAGCGTTTAATACGTACCAATCGTTCTATTCGTCGAGTAGAGATTAAGGAAGAAGCTGTCGGGAATGATTCGGTTGATTTATATGTCAATTCAATTGACTCTTGGAGTATGTTTATTACAGGTTCGGTTTCGAGTTCAAAAGCTGGAATTCGCATTAGAGAGCGAAATTTTTTAGGTTTAGGACATGTGTTTGATAATCGTTACCGTCACAATTACAAAACAGGAAATTCGTTATATCAATTTAATTATACGGTTCCAAATATTGCCCAAACTCGAATTATTGGGAATGTACGTTATTTCAAAAATGAAGATAATCATTATACAAAATCAATCAGTTTTGTACGACCTTTTTATTCGCCATTAGCACATTATGCAGGTGGAGTTTCGGTTGGACAAGTGTATTTTAAAGATTCATTAGATTTCGAAAAACCTATTTTGGTTGATAACCATTTCAAATATAATTACCAAGATTATTGGTTGGCAAGAGCGTTTAGAATTGATGATGGTCATTCAGAAAATATTACCAATTTTATTGTTTCAGGGCGATTTTATGATCGATCTTATACCGAAACACCAACTCCAGAAAACGATCCTGTGAACTTTTTTTCTGACCAAACGAATTATTTAGTAGGGATAGGAATTTCTTCAAAACGATATATCAAAACAAAATATATTTTCAATTATGATATTGAAGAAGATATTGCGATAGGGAAATCATTGGGCATTATAGGAGGAATTCAAAATATTCGTCAAACTGATCGTTATTATCTTGGCGGAAAAGCTTCTGCTGGAGGTTTTTTAAATACCGGTTTTTGGGGATTTGGAGTTGAGTTTGGAGGATTTTTTAATAAAGGAAAATTTGAACAAAAAACGCTGTCTGTAGAATTACAATATATGGCAAAGTTGATAAATTGGGGAAAATGGAAGTTCAGAAACTTCATGAAAACTAATTATCTTTTGGGACATGATCGTTTAGATTCTCCTGCGGATCAACTTTCGCTTCATGAACATGATTATTTGGGAATGGCAGGTTTCAAATCGGATAGAGGCTTAACAGGTCAACAGAAATTAATGTTCGAGTATCAATTGCAATCCTATACGCCTTACGAGTTTTTAGGATTTCGTATTTCGCCTTTTTTCAATGCGATGGTTGCGGCAATTGGAGATAACAAAAAATTTATACTGAATAATAACCCAATTTATTCGCGTTTTAGTTTGGGTGTGATGTTGACAAATGATTATTTTGTGTTCAACAATATTCGTTTTTCATTGTCGTATTATCCATCAATTCCTGGACAAGGCGATAATCTAATCAAGACAAATTTATTGGATAATAGAGATTTTCAAATGATGGATTTTGACTTTTCAAAACCAAATTACATTCGTTGGAATAGGTGGGATTAAGACATAAAAAAAGCTTNNAAGCTTTTTTTATGTCTTAATATTTTTTATTTCACTTGTCTGGAAACGATCCACGAAACTAAGCTTCCCAAACCTAAAACAGTTACAATAACTGCAACAAAATTTTCGACAGAAAAGATAAATGGAAATGGAACAGTTGGCGAAGCCATAACCAAACCAAAATCTATTTGTAATAATCCAATAACAGAGGCGATTAATAAACCTGTTGTCATCGCGATAAGGGTGATAATAAAACCAGTTTGAAAGAAAATATTACGAATGTTTTTTCGTGATAATCCAAAACTATACATCGTCTGAATTTCTTTCTTTTTATCCAAAATCAAGATAATAATTGTTCCTGCCAAATTGAAACATGCAATGATAATGACTAACGTAAAAATCAAGTAACTGATTAAATTTTCCATATTCATTACTTTTAAGAAAGCTGAATCTAAATCTTGTCTGGTTTCGATTTTATAATGAGAACCTAATATTTTTTGAAGTTGAATTTTTACTTCGTTAAACGATTTTTTTCCAGTCGTTTTTACCTCAATCGAATAACATTGATTTTCGTTTAACAACAATAATTCTTGCGCCAAACCTAAAGTTGTAAATATGTGTTTGTCGTATTGTTCGTTCAAAATAAACACGCCAACACTGTACGCATCTTTGCGTGTAAAAGCATCGCTTTCTTGTTTTATTAGACCTGTTCCAGCTTTTGGCATCATCAAATCTGCTGGCGTTATCGGATCGATATAAAGTTGCAAACGCTCTGCAATTCCATTCGAAACAATAAAATTATCATCGCGATTAAAGTCTAAATATTGTCCACCATAAATTACCGTATCTAAACGTGTAATTTTGGTGAAATTTTCGTCAACACCTTTCAAATAGGCAATATCTTGCTTTCCTTTGTAATCGATGTAGACTTTTTCTTCGATGATTTTAGAAAAAGCTTTGACATCTTTTTGTTGCTTCAATTGATCCACAACAAAAGTTAAACTGTCCAATACTTTTCCTTTCGAAGGTGATATTTTAATTTCAGGATTTACATTGCTATAATACTTTAAATTCATTTTTTCTAATCCCGAAAAAACGGATAAAATAATAAATAAAGCCGCTGTAGCAACCAGAATAGCACCAACAGCAATCGATGTAATAATGTTTACGGCGTTTGTATTCGTTTTCGAAAAAATGTAGCGTTTCGCAATGTAAAGTGAAATGTTTCTCATTATAAGATTGGATTATTTCCTTCTCCTCTTAGCGCTTTGTCGATTTTATCCATTTCGTCTAACGAATTATCTAAAATGAAAATTAATTCTGGTGTAATACGCATTTGTTTAGAAGCACTTTTTGATAAAATTCCTCTAAATAATGGTGTATTAACTCTAATTTCTTTGAAAATTTCGTCTTTTTGAGTACTTGGAAAAATACTTACATAGATTTTAGAAACGCTCAAATCTGGTGTTACTTTTACTTCTGTAACACTAATCAAATTTCCAGGGAATTCCTTTACAGCCCATTTTCTAAAAGCTTCTGCTAATTCTTCTTGAAATAATTTACTTACTTTTTGTTGTCTATTGCTATCCAATTTTATTCATTTTTATGAGACTGTAAAATTACTGCATTTTTTCGTGATTAAAAACATTGATGAATTGAATTAAGTTCTTTGTAAATTTGTTTTAATGAAAAAAGATATCGAAACTTCAGAAGATGTTGCTTTATTGGTAAATACGTTTTACGATAAAGTGCAAAAAGATGATGTCATTGGTTACTTTTTTTCGGAAGTTGCAAAGGTAAATTGGGACGAACATTTGCCGCATATGATTCAGTTTTGGGAAACTGTTTTATTAGGAAAAGCAACTTTTGAAGGTTGGCCAATGCGAACACATTTGGTTTTGAGTCAGAAAGAGAAATTAAAACCGCATCATTTCGAGCGTTGGATTGAATTGTGGTACGGAATAATTGACGAAAAATTTGAAGGAGAAATAGCAAATGAAGCAAAAAATAGAGCAAAAATTATGCGTGATTTAATTCTTTTCAAAATTGACCAAATGGAACAAAAACAAGGGTTTATTCAATAAAAAAAATGCAGCTTCATAAAAGTTGCATTTTTTTTGTATAATTTGATTAATGATTGAAAAATTATTTCGCAATCATGATTAATTTTTTATTGATAAACTCCATAATTCCAGCTTTAGAAAGTTCGCGTCCGTAACCCGAATGTTTCACACCACCGAAAGGTAAATCTGGGCTTGAAGAAACTTGTTTGTTTACGTAAACCATTCCCGAATCTATTCTACGAGCGATTTTCTCCGCATTCGGAACATCTTCTGTATAAATAGAAGCACCTAATCCGTAAGGCGTATCATTCGCAATTTTGATTGCTTCTTCTACATCCTTCACTTTCCAAATACAAACTACAGGTCCAAAAACTTCTTCGTCATAGGCCTTCATTCCAGGTTTTAAATCTGTTAAAATTGTTGGTTGTAAAAAGAACCCATCACGATCAATACGTTTTCCTCCTGAAACAATTGTTGCTCCTTTATTAGCTGAATCATTAATTTGATCCAATAATTTTTCTAACGCGCTTTCCGAACTTACAGGTCCCATATTGGTGTCAGCATGTGTAGGGTCGCCAACTTTCATTCCGTTTATATAGTCCGTAATTTTTTTCAAATATTCATCGTAAATACCTTCTTGTACTATAATACGTTTCGAAGAAGTACAAGCTTGTCCAGCATTACGTAAACGACCGTTAATGGTTCCGTTCATCACTTTTTCGATATCCGCATCATTCAAAACGATCATTGGATCAGAACCACCAAGTTCTAAAACCGAAGGTTTTACATTTTTACCAGCGATACTTGCAACCTCTGCACCAGCAGCTTCTGAACCAGTTAAAGATACACCAACAATTTTTGGATTATTAATAATCGAATCTGTGTCTTTTCCTGACATCAATAAGTTTTTGTACAAACCTTTTGGAGCGCCAGCAGCAGTAAACATTTCTTCGAAAGCGATTCCACATTGCGGAATATTAGAAGCCGTTTTCAAAACAACTGTGTTACCAGCCATAATGTGAGGCCCAGCAAAACGTGCAATTTGAGAAAAAGGAAAGTTCCAAGGCATGACACCTAATAACACACCAATAGGTTCTGAAACCACATAAGCGTCACCTTTTTCTGTTTGTATAGGAACATTTGCCAAGAATTCTTCTGCATTATCAGCGTAATATTCGATGATATTTGCACTATAATCAATTTCGATTTCACTTTCATACAATGGTTTTCCCATTTCTGTTGTAATCAAAGCAGCTAATCGAGCTTTTTGCTTACGCATTTCGTTTGCGACACGTTTCATTACAGCTTTTCTTTCTTCGAAAGATTCGAATCGCCATGTTTGATATAATTCGTTTGCGTCGTCTATATATTGATTGATTTCTTCGCTTGTGTAGGCTTGAAATTCTTTTTCGATTTTACCTGTAGCAGGATTTAATGTTCTGATTGAACTTGCCATTTCACTCTTTATTTAATGTATACAAAGTTGTAGCAATTCTCGTTCCTAACAAAACTTTTAGGATAAATAAAACTGATAGTTGATGAGATTTTAGAAGGTTTGAACAATAAAGTAAGTATAAATGAACAATAGAAATTAGAAGAATGATTATTTATCTAAATCAGTTGCTGAATTTGTTCGTGATAAAAACCAAATTGTTCCGTTTTTACTTTTCATTTTTTTATTTGCTAAAATAATTCCTAATATTAATCCTGTTAGAATGAAGATAGAACCAATAATTAAATTAGAAATTGATTTATTTTGAAAATAAATCAACAATCCAATTATGAAGCCAATAATAAAGGGTGATATAAAGATTTGAATCCAACCATAAAGTTCTGCAATAAATTCTAGATTCTTTTTCATAAAGTAAATATTTATGATTGATTAAAATTATCAAATCTTAATAGAACAATTCGTTCAAAATAAAATCATTCTTTTAAAACGGTAAATTATCGTCGTCGTTGTTCATCGAACTTGTGAATTCTCCGCCGAAATCTCCAAAAGCATCAGAAGGATCGATAGCAGATAAATTCATTGCACTTCCCATTTCTTGAGAACCATCATTCATCGAGCTTTGAATTTCGAAATCTCCACCAAATGAAGTTTCTAAATCGGTAAATTTAGCTTGCTCATTAATGAATCGTAGACGCACATTTTCTAACGCACCATTACGGTGTTTAGCAATGATAAATTCGGCTTGACCAGCGCAAGGTTCACTTTCATCATCCCAATATTCTAATTTATAATATTCGGGACGATAAATAAACGAAACGATATCGGCATCTTGCTCAATCGCTCCAGATTCACGTAAATCCGATAATAATGGACGCTTGCTTCCTCCACGAGTTTCTACCGAACGAGATAACTGCGAAAGTGCAATAACAGGAATACTTAACTCTTTTGCGATTGCTTTTAAGGAGCGCGAAATCATCGAAATTTCTTGCTCACGGTTTCCATTTGCTTTTCCACCAGCAGTCATTAACTGTAAGTAGTCAATCAAAATCATTTTTACACCATGTTGAGAAACCAAACGACGCGCTTTTGCTCTTAAATCGAAGATAGAAAGGGCAGGCGTATCGTCAATGTAAAGCGGTGCATTTTCAAGACCTTTTACTTTTGTATATAATTGTTTCCATTCGTGATCGGCTAATTTTGCTTTACGCAATTTTTCACCCGAAATTCCAGTTTCACCCGAAATCATACGCGTAATCAACTGAACAGAAGACATCTCTAATGAAAAAACAGCAACTGGAATATTTTTGTCCACCGTCATATTTTTCGCCATCGAAAGGATAAAAGCGGTTTTCCCCATACCAGGACGAGCGGCTAAGATAATCAAATCCGATTCTTGCCAACCCGAAGTAATTTTATCAATTTCTGTAAATCCAGAAGATAAACCAGACATTCCTTCTTTGGTAGATTGGGCTTTAATTTTGTCAATCGCTTCTGTAACTAAATCTCTTGCTTCCGAATAACTACGCTTGATTCCACCTTCTGTAATTTCGAATAATTTCGATTCAGAATAATCCAGTAAATCAAATACATCGGCAGTATCATCGTATGATTTTTCAATGACTTGATTCGAAATTTCAATTAAACGACGAAGAATATATTTTTCTTGAATGACACGAGCATAATACTCCACGTGTGCAGAAGAAGAAACTTTTTGCGTTAATTGAATCAAATAATAATCACCGCCAACACGATCTAATTTGCCTTCACTTTTCAACTCATTCGAAACCGTTAATAAATCAATAGGTTCTGAATCGTTAAATAATTTTTGAATGACAGCATAAATCGCTTGATGCTCTGGACGATAAAAAACTTGCGGTGTAAGAATGTCAATGACTTCATCCAACCCTTTTTTATCAATCATCATCGCACCAAGTACAGCTTGCTCTAAATCAACAGCTTGTGGAGGAAGTTTACCTTTCTCTAAACCAATGACATTGTGCTTGTTAGCTGGTATTTCGGGATTATAATTTGCTTGTTCCATAAGAGTTTCAAAATTAAATAAAAAAACGAGATATAACTAATTTTATATCTCGTTTTAAAATTGTATATTCTACAATAAGTATTATTGTAAAACAATATTTTATCCTGAAAATTCTCCGAATTTGATGTAACGTTCTTGACGTTGTTGTTGTAATTCTTTTGGAGAAAGTTTTTTCAATTCGTTGTAAGTGTCTAAAACTTTATTTTTCAAGTTTGTGTACGCAACTTCTGGTTTGTAGTGTGCTCCACCAAGCGGTTCTTGAATGATGTCTTCAATTAATCCTAATTCTAACATATCAGGACCAGTTAATTTCATTTGCGAAGCAGCTTGCTCTTTGTAATCCCAACTTCTCCATAAAATTGTAGAACAGTTTTCTGGTGAAATTACAGAATACCAAGTGTTTTCTAACATGAAAACTTTGTTCCCAACTCCAATTCCTAATGCTCCACCTGAAGCTCCTTCACCAATTACAATTGTAATGATAGGAACTGTAAGTTTCAACATTTCATAGATGTTTTTAGCGATAGCTTCACCTTGACCTCTTTCTTCAGCTTCTAAACCAGGATATGCACCAGGAGTGTCGACTAAAGTCAAGACAGGAATATTAAACTTTTCTGCTAACTTCATCAAACGTAAAGCTTTGCGGTAACCATCTGGATTAGACATTCCGAAACGACGATATTGTCTTTCTTTGGTATTTTTTCCTTTTTGTTGACCAATAATCATAAAAGTTTGACCATTGATTTTTCCCATACCACCAACCATTGCTTTATCATCAGCAAAAGTTCTATCTCCGTGAATTTCGATAAACGTGTTATCTGTGATCGCGTAAGCGTAGTCTAAAGTATAAGGGCGAGAAGGATGACGAGACAATTGTACACGTTGCCATGGCGTTAAATTACCATAGATTTCCTTCTTTTTATTTTCAATTGCAATTTCAATTTCAACGCAAGCCTGTTTGATGTTAACACCGCTTCCTTCGCCGACGATTTGACAGCTTTGTAACTGTTCTTCTAAATCTTTGATAGGTTGTTCAAATTCTAAATATTCCATACAAAAGTGTTTGTTCAATCCAACAAATATAGAAAAGGTTTTTAAGCCAATTATAATAAATGTCGAATGTTTTTCAGATTTTTTACAAGTATTTTAATTTCAAAAGATAAAAAAGCGTCTACAGATTAGACGCTTTCATCGTGTATTTGATCTAAAATTAGATTTTTTCGATAATCATTGCAGATGCTCCACCGCCACCATTACAGATAGCTGCACCACCAATTTTTCCTCCGTTTTGCTCTAAAACATTTAATAATGTAACCAAAATTCTTGATCCAGAATTTCCAAGTGGATGACCAATAGAAACCGCACCACCATTTACATTGACTTTAGAAGCATCAAGGTTTAATAATTTAGTATTTGCAATTCCAACAACTGAAAACGCTTCGTTAAATTCCCAGAAATCAACATCAGCAGCTGTCATATTTGCTTTTTTCAATAATTTTTCAACCGCTTTAGCTGGTGCAGTTGTAAATTTTGAAGGTTCTTGAGAAGCATCAGCATAAGCAATAACTTTTGCAAGAGGTTTTAATCCTAATTCGTTTGCTTTATCTAAAGACATTAATACTAAAGCAGAAGCTCCATCATTAATTGTAGAAGCATTTGCAGCAGTTACAGTTCCGTCTTTAGAGAAAACAGCGCGCAAACCTGGAACTTTATCAAAGTTTACATTTTTATATTCTTCGTCTTCTTTAAAAATAACTGGTTCTCCTTTGCGTTGAGGAATTTCTACAGGAACAACTTCGTTGTCAAATTTTCCAGCAGCCCAAGCAGCAGCAGATTTTTTGTAAGAATTAATTGCAAACTCATCTTGCTCTTCACGAGAAATATTGAACTCAGTTGCACAAGTATCTCCGAAAAGTCCCATCATTTCTTTGCTGTAGTAATCTTGTAAACCATCGTTCACAATTCCATCTAACAAAACAGTATTTCCGTATTTATTTCCAGTTCTTGCATTTGGTGAATAGAAAGGAACCATCGACATGTTTTCCATTCCTCCAGCAACTACAACATCTGCGTCACCTAAACGAATTGCTTGTGTAGCAAACATTACAGCTTTCATACCAGAGGCACAAACTTTGTTTACCGTTGTTGCAGGAATTGTATTTGGTAAACCTGCTTTTATCATTGCTTGCTTAGCAGGTGCTTGTCCTTCACCAGCTTGCAATACATTTCCCATATATACTTCATCAACCAAAGATCCATCTAAGTTGATTTTATCTAAAGCTCCTTTAATAGCTGTTGCGCCTAAATCTGTAGCTGGAACGTTAGATAAACTTCCCAAAAAAGATCCCATTGCTGTACGAACAGCTGAAACTATTACGACTTCTTTCATTTAATTTGTGATTTGTTGTTTTTATTATGATAACTTAATAATGCAAGATATAAAATTTATAGTAGTATTAATTTGATTTACTTTTTAAAGATTTTTTAAATTTGTTATTGACTTAATATAGATAATTGATTTTTTTTGTTAAAATGATAATTATCTTAGAATAGAATATTTTTTGAAGAATAAAATGATTAAAATGCTGAAGAATAAAATGATATTATTTGGTTTGATTTCGTGTTTTGTAATTACAATCGGAAATGCGCAAACCTTTGATCAAAAATATTTTAAATCAATTTTAGATTCGCTTACGTCAAATTCGTTTGCTGGCAGAGGTTATGTAGAAAATGGAATGACAAATGCTGGAATTTATTTACAAAACGAATTTCAAAAAAATGGATTGAAGTCTTTTTCTAATCGTTATAATCAAACATTTACTTTTCCGATTAATATTATCAAAGATGCAAAACTGAAAATTAATGGAAAAGAATTAAAATATGGAATTGATTTTATTGTAAAACCAATTTCTAAATCAATTTCGAAAACCAATTCACCTTTTTATATTTTTGACACAAAAGCCTATGTGGAATCTTTTCAGTCGAAAGATAAAACGAGGGATTTTATTGTGAAAGATGATGAATCGCAAAAAGGAAAACATATTATTTTGCCGCCTTTAGTGACTTCTGTAGATTCTATTCAGAAATATTACAAACAATGGGCGAATATTTATGAGAAAAATGAAAATAAAAATCGAGCGATTTTTAGATTTACATCAGATAAATTGACTTCAAGTCTTAGTCAACGACAATCTTCTATTTCAGAATTTATTATTTCGGATAAATTTTATTCTAAAAATTTAAAAATAAACGATTATTCTATTGATTCAGAGTTAAATAATTCATTCGAAGCAAATAATATAATTGGTTACATTGACGGAAAGAACAATGATAGCGTAATTGTGATTTCTGCTCATTATGATCATTTAGGGAAAGTTGGACAAACTATTTTTCCTGGAGCGAGTGATAATGCGAGCGGAACTGCAATGATGATGGCGCTGATGAAGTATTATTCAAAACATCAGCCTAATTATAGAACAGTTTTTATGGCTTTTGCAGGTGAAGAAGCGGGGATTTTAGGCGCAGATTATTATGTTAATCATCCTCTTTTTCCATTGAATCAAATCAAATTTTTAGTCAATTTAGATATTATGGGAGCGGGCGATCAAGGAATTCAAGTTGTGAATGGTAAAGTTTTTAAAAATCAATTTGAAAAATTAGTTGAATTCAATCAAACAAATAAATACCTAAAAGAAGTTAAAATTCGAGGAGAATCGTGTAATTCCGATCATTGTCCGTTTTATTTGAAAGGTGTTCCGTCGTTTTTTATTTACACATTAGGAGGAAAAGGTTTTTATCATGATCCCAATGATACAGCTGAAAGTTTGGATTTGAGTTCCTCTGAAAAAGTATATAATTTGTTGAAAGCTTTTATTGATAAGCTATAAAAAAATAATCCGTTCAAAGTGAACGGATTACTAACCAACCTAAACTACTATAAAAAACTCTAAAAAGTAAAAAGAGTGCGAGTAATTCCAAACTTCATAAATCAATTTCGTTATACTCGTTGTTACTCTTTGTCTTACTATCTATGAATAAATTATTTGACACTGCAAATGTCTAACTTTTATGTCTTGTTTGGAAAAATTGTAAAAGATTTTATTTATAATAGTTATAGAGAATATTTATAATAAACGTTTGTTGTCGGATATTAAACTTTGTATTAATTTGTTAAAAATAAACAATAATAGTTAAAGTGTAATTGTATGAAAGCGTACTTTAACACCTTTTTAACTATTTGTTTACGAAAATATGATGAAATGATAAGATTTGAAATCTTTTCAACTAAATTTGATTTTTGAATCGTAAAGACTTCATAAATTTAAACAAATTTTAAACCAAAACGCCAAAATGAGACTTTTTTTATTGGTTTTTTCCTTACATATTGTGTTATTTGTTGATGCGCAAAATGTTAACCCAAATCAAATTCGAACAAAAATTTACGATACTATTTTACAAGATATCCAAAAACAAAGTTTAGAATTTCCGAACAAAAAAATTGTGGTAGATCCTACGATTAATAAGTTTGAAGATTATAAAATGGACGAATTTGGGCTGAAATTAGATTCGGCGAAATATCTACAAGACACTTCAATTTGTTCTAAATTAACAACCTATAAATGCGTTTCGAAATTTGAGATTGATAATTATTCGATTACCAATGTTTACAAAGATGAAGCAGATGCGTTATATCCTGACTTTTATGGGATTTATGCACCAATCGATTCGTGGTACAATTTGATTTATTATGCGGCTGTTAATCATTTTGAGAAGGATAGAGAATTTCAATTTAACGTCTTAATTCCAGTTCGAAATGTGCAAATGAAAAATAAAACGATGAAGGAAAAAATGTTCTTTTATAACGTTTTGTTTGATGAGCAATTTAAGATTCTAAAATTTGAAAAATTATTATTAAAACATTAAAATTCAATCAGAAAAGTTGTAAATTAGCAAGACTCAAATTTTTAATTGATGTTAAACGTTAGCGCTTATATAGACGAGCTTTTGCAGTTATCAAAAGGTAATTTACGAATTTGCCGCATGAATTGGTGGCTTTTAAAGTACGAAGACGAATTTGAGAAAGCGATAGAAGAAACGTCGTGTAAAAAGTGGCAGAGATGGCTTTATAATGGCGAACATCCGTATCCGTGTGTTTGTCCAAAGCGCGAAAAATTATGTGTTTTTATTGATTTATATCGCGAATTGGATCGTTTGACACAAGTGCAACGTTTAGAGAATTTTTTTCAAGAATATTTTCAAAAATTTGAGTTGATTAAAGATTCAAAAGAATCTTTGAGAAATTGGATGAATGATATTCGTCCAACGATTTCTTCCATTTATTTATTATTGGATAAGAATGATAATCTAAAAATTAGATTTTATAATTCGGATCCAGTTTTGGAAGTGGATATCAATAAAAATGATTATAAATACACCTTGTTGTGTTTGGATATTTTTAACTACAACATGTACGTAAGAGGAATGTAAAAGAAAAGAGAGTTGACGAAAATCAACTCTCTTTTTTATGAAATAATAGATTAAATATGGCTTATTTAATTAAACCAATTTCTCTTAAACGCTGAGTTAAGAAATCCCCAGCTGTAATATCTTCAAATTGTTTTGGATTTTCTTCTGTTACACAATCTTCTAAAACAGATAAGTCCATTTCAGAAACTGGATGCATAAAGAATGGAATAGAAAAACGAGATGTTCCCCATAATTCTTTCTCTGGATTAACCACTTGGTGAATTGTAGATTTCAATCTGTTGTTTGTGTGACGAGATAACATATCACCAACATTAATCACCAATTCGTCGTCAGCAGCAATAGCATCAACCCAAGTTCCATCGTGACGTTGCACTTGTAATCCACGACCTTGCGCTCCCATTAACAATGTAATCAAGTTAATATCTCCGTGAGCACCTGCGCGAACCGCATCTTTAGGCTCTTCTGTGATAGGAGGATAGTGAATTGCTCTCAAAATAGAGTTTCCGTTTTTCACTTTATCATCAAAGTAAAACTCGTCTAAACCTAAGAATAAAGCCAAAGCACGTAAAACGTAAACACCAGTTTTTTCTAATTGTTTGTATGTCTCTTCACCATAAGTGTTAAAACCTGGAACTTCGTTTACATCAACATTTTCTGGATAGTTGTATTTCGCTTTATCTTCTTCAGTTAAATACTGTCCAAAATGCCAAAATTCTTTCAAGTCACCAACAGTTCTACCTTTAGCATGTTCGTTTCCGAAAGCTGTATAACCGCGTTGACCACCAATTCCTTCTACTACATAAGTTTGTTTTGTTTCTGTAGGTAAAGCGTAAAATTCGCGAACGCTTTTATATAAATTTTCAACTAATTCGTCAGATAAAAAATGTCCTTTCAAAGCAACGAATCCGATTTCTTCGTATGCTTGTCCAATTTCGTTGACAAATTTTTGTTTTCTTGCTGGATCATCAGATAAAAAGTCTGCTAAATTAACCGATGGAATTCCGTTTTGTGACATTTATATTTTGTTTTATAAAATTTCTTCTGCAAAGGTATAGAAAGATTTCTTTTGTGAATAATATTGTTAATAACTTTTTTGGATTGCTATTGGTTTGATTTAAAATTAAATCGTTTAAATGATTTTAATTGGCTAAAATATTTATTTTTAATGCTATTAAGTTTATTTTGAAGGTTCTATTGATTTTGATAAATATAAGTATTTACTATTTAAAATTGTATTTTAATATATATTACTTATAATTCTGATAATGGATATGGGTTTTGTTATATTACAAAAAATTAAAATGAATGAAATTACTATTTACTTTTTTATTATTTAGTTCAATTGTCTTTGCTCAAGAAAAAGGGAAGGCTAGGATGATGATTTATCCTGGTTGTGAAAAATTTGAAAAGAAAGGTGTAAAGAAGTTAGCAGACTGTTTTAGTAAGGATTTTAATAAACAGCTATTGCTTGAAGTTGAACAGGTGTTAAAAAATAATGGCTTGACAATTAATGAAATAAATGTAAATGCAAAAGTTAAATTTGAGATAAATAAAGAAGGTGAATTTCAAGATTTAGAAATAAATGGGAATGATTCAGAAAAATTACTTATAGAAGAGGCTTTTGTGAATTATGTTTTAAAATTGAAAAAAGACAACAAAAAAATAATTCCAACTTTTACTGAAAAAGGAGAACCTGCAAGATTAATTTTTGATATACCATTTAAAATTATAAATTAAGGTTTGAAATTTTATTAATCTTAAGGCTAATTTTATCACAAGGAGATTTCATTCTATATTTGCAAAAATATTTATGATGAAAGATCAATTTTTTCAATATATACAAGACTTACAAAGTAAAATTATAGCCAAACTTGAAGAAGTTGATGGTAAAGCTAAATTTTTACGAGATAATTGGGAACGCGAAGAAGGAGGTGGTGGATTATCTTGTGTTTTAACTGACGGAGCTGTTTTTGAGAAAGCTGGCGTTAATATATCTAAGGTTTATGGTGAATTACCAGAAACCATGCAAAAGGCTTTGAATGTTTCTTCGGGTAAATTTTTTGCTTGTGGATTGAGTTTGGTTATTCATCCAACAAGTCCACATATTCCGACGACTCATGCAAATTGGAGATATTTTGAAATGTATGACAAAGAAGGAAATATTGTCGATCAATGGTTTGGAGGAGGTCAAGATTTGACGCCATATTATTTGGATGAAAAAGATGTGATGCATTGGCATACGATCTGTAAAAAAAGTTGTGATGCGCATGATGCGGCTTTTTATTTAAAGTATAAAGAAGAATGTGATAAATATTTTTGGAATACGCATCGAGAAGAAGCGCGTGGAATAGGAGGTTTGTTCTTTGATTACTTGAAACCAACTTCAGAAAAAACAGTTGAACAATGGTATGATTTCGTAACAGAAGTAGGAAACTCATTTTTGGAGGCGTATATTCCGATTGTTGAAAAACACAAAAATGATGAATTTTCTGCTGAACAAAAGGAATGGCAAGAAATTAGACGAGGTCGTTATGTAGAATTTAATTTGATTCATGATAGAGGAACTTTGTTTGGTTTGAAAACCAATGGACGAATAGAATCTATTTTGATGAGTTTACCCAAACATGTACAATGGCATTATAATCATCAGCCAGAAGAAGGTTCTGAAGAATATAGATTAGTAGACGTGTTAAAACATCCAAAAGATTGGATTTAATCAATAAAATATAAAATGCCTGAACAATTTGTTCAGGCATTTTTTTAATCTTCTCTTGATCCGTCATCAGCCATTCTGACCATTTTAGGCGTAAAAGTAGCCACAACATCAACGAGATCTTGTTGCGCTGCCATTACTTCGTGAATATCTTTATATGCCATCGGCGCTTCATCTTTTCCACCGCCAATTAATGTAATTCCAAAATCGTTCAAATAATCATTTATCTTGTTTTGTGATAATGATTTAATTGCTTGTGTTCGGCTCATTTGACGACCAGCACCATGCGAAGCCGAATGAATAGAATTTTCTTCACCTTTTCCGCGAACCAAAAATCCTGGCGCAGTCATAGAACCTGGAATAATTCCCATCACATCTTTAGAAGCTGGCGTTGCACCTTTTCGATGAACAATGACTTCTTCGCCGTTGTAAATTTCTTTCCAAGCAAAATTATGATGATTTTCTACTTTAGCTAAAACTTCTGCACCGATAGATTTTTTAATTTTTTGATGAATAATTTCGTGACAAGCCGAAGCATATTCACCAGCCAAATTCATCGTAATCCAATATTCTTGACCTTCTGCAGAATCCAAATCCAAATAAGCTAAATTTTGTGCTTTATACGGAAGTTTACAAATTTCTTTTGCAATTTTTGTATAATGTCCAGCGATTGTAGCACCGAAACCTCTCGATCCAGAATGCGTTAATAACGCTAAATACGAACCTTTTTTGATGTTCAGTTTCTTATCATCTTCTTTGAAATCAATCAGACCAAATTCTACAAAATGATTTCCTCCTCCAGAAGAACCCAATTGCGACCACGCTTTATCTTTTAAATTTTGAATAAATGAATTTGTTTCGAATTTTGCATCATCCAAAATCTGATGTTCGGCTTTGTATTGACCATGAAAACCATGTCCTGCACCAAACTTTGTGTTTTTTATTAAAGTTTTTTTTAACGAATCATGATGCTCAAAATAATAAGAAGCAGGTAAATCATAAATCGATAAAGCCATTCTACATCCAATATCAACGCCGACACCATAAGGAATAATTGCATTTTTTGTTGCTAAAACTCCGCCAATCGGTAAACCATAACCTTGATGAGCATCTGGCATTATTGCGCCGGCAACTGTTACAGGAAGTTTCATGGCTACTTTCATTTGTTCTAAAGCACCATCTTCAATATTTTTTGCACCATAAATGTTGAAATCGTTCGGATTTTCATTCAATTCAATTAAGTTTTCATCTTGTTGAGGTAAATGAATTCCATTGATAAAACCATTTGCAAGCGTTTTGAAAATTTTATCTTCTAAGAAATCTTGTGGCGAAGACAAAACTTGCGCATATTTATCAAGCATTTCGGCTTTTGTATAACCATTTCTTTTTCGGTTAATTTTTAAGGCAATTCCTAAAATTTCATTCTCAGGATAACCCAAGGCAATCAAATCATTTCCATTAATTGGTTTGTTTTGTTGTTCAGTTGTTTTCATATAATTTGGTTAGAATATTATTTAGTAAACAATGTTTTTAGTTCATTTAACACATTCGATCCACCAGAAATTGAGATTTCTCCCACTTTATCGGCAATTTTTTCGATGTATTCCATTTCTTTTAATTTCCATAACGTTTCGTTTTCTTCCATCAATTTCGCAGTGTTCAATAAACTTCTTGTCGAAGCAGTTTCCTCACGACGCGTAATCGAATTAGCTTGAGCCGTTTTTTCGGCAATCAAAACACGGTTCATAATTTCTCTTATTTCTCCAGGAAGAATAATGTCTTTCATACCTGCGTCAATCAATTTTAGACCAATTTCTTGGAATTGAGCTTGATATTTTTGAATGATATAATTCGTTACCGAATTTTTATCTGACATCAAATCATCAAAATTCATGTTTCCAATAAATTCTCTCAAACCTAATTGAATCGCTTGATAAATCATTTTTTCGAAATCTTTGTTCGATTGATAAGCGTTTAACAAATCAGTAATTTGATAATTTACCATAAAATTGATTCGTAATTGCGCTTTATCTTTCGTCAAAATTTCTTGTCCCGAAATTTCAATTGTTTGCGGACGCATATCAAAAGATACCATCGAGATTTTAACTTCGTTGTTATAAAATTTATACTCGCCAGCTTTTAAAACTGAATTAAATTCATTGTCTTTAAATAAAATTCCTTCATGATAAGTTGGAATAGAAATAATACGAATCGCACCAGCTTTTCTTAAAATATCTATTTCTCTTTTTGTTAAATTCTTAATTTCGTCAGTAGAATTTAAATCAAATTTTACAGCTTTTAATTGAGTCGAATTTTTCCAAATCATCACGTTTTTATTGTAAAATGAATCATAGATTTGATTGTTTTTGTAAATAATCAACACTTCGTTATGTAAAACTTCGATAAAATCTACCATCGATTTCAATGTTTCATTTTCTAAAAATATTGCATAGTATTTTTCATCAATTATTTCGTTAATGTTTAATTTTTCGATGTTTTTATTAAAAAAAATCCAATAGTTTCCTTTTGTATAAATTTTTTCTACTTCGTTATTTTTGATATAGATTCCAATTTCTTGGTTGTTAATTGGTAATTTTTTCATTATCTAATTTTTTATAAGTTTTTACTATTTTATATTTCTCCTTTATCGAAGAATCTTTTTCTAAATTTTTTAATTAAAAAAGCTAAATCATTTTCCTTTTTTAAAACGGAATTTGAAGTTTGAGCAGCTTATTTTGATTTCTTGTTTTAATCATTTTTTTCAAATCATTTTGACTTGATTTTTTAGTTTAAACTTTTGAAATCAATCATCAACTAAAGTTTCAAATTCAGGTTTTAAAGAAGTTTTTGATCTTATTTCAAATTCATTTCTAGGAAATATATTCTCTATTCGAAAAGAAAACTTTTTAGCTTTTGTTTCCAATGGTACCCTTTCGGGCGATAAACAGATTAAAGTCTGTGTGAATTGCTCTACCCACTGAGCTATTTCAGTTTCCTGAAAGTAGGAATCGAACCTACGACCCATCCGCTGGAGATTTTAATTATTCAGAATAGAAGTGATGAAACAATTTCTACTACAATGCTATACTGAAACATTTGTCAAGGAATAATTAAAATCGTTTGGTTTTTAAACCTTTGACAAAGTTGGAGTAGAAGTGTGCAAGTGAATTGCGCAATAAAATATTTTTTCGAAATAATTTGTAAACGATGATTAACAGAGGGTTTTATATTGAAAATATTTTGAATAAAATTTGAAATAAAAATTTCTGCGCAAATAGATTGCGTACTTTGATTTGAAATTTGTAGTATTGAACAAAGAAATCAACCATGGCAACCAATAAAATTGCATTAATACGTTATCAAACGATCGATAAATGTCTTCAAAATCATTTCAGAAAATGGACATTAGAAGATTTGATAGAAAAAGTTTCGGAAGCTTTGTATGAATACGAAGGAATAACTTCTGGCGTTTCGAAACGGACAATTCAAAGCGACATTCAGGTGATGCGAAGTGATAAATTGGGTTATCATGCGCCAATTGTTGTTCGAGAAAAAAAGTTTTATGAATATGAAGATCATAATTATTCGATTCATAATTCGCCTGTTTCGTCTGCAGATTTAGATAAAATGAAAGAAGTGATTTCGGTGATGAAACAATTGAATGGTTTTAATTATTTTGATGATATGAACGAGATTATTACGCGTCTCGAAAATAATTTATCCAAGCAAACTCATCAACAACCAAATTATATTCAGTTTGAGGAAAATGCATTGTTAAAAGGTTTGGAGCATTTGAATCGATTGTATCAAGCAATTGTGAAGAAGCAGTCTTTGCTGATTTCTTATCAATCGTTCAAAGCAAAAAATCAAGAACCAAAACAACAAGTTTATTATCCGTATTTGTTGAAAGAATACCGTAATCGCTGGTTTTTATTGGCTAAATCGAGAAAAGATAAAAATTTGTATACGTTGGCTTTGGATAGAATTGTTGAGTTTTATGAATTGGCAAATGAACCTTTTATCGATGAGCAAGAAATTAATTTTGATACGTATTATAACAATGCGATTGGTGTAACGAAAAGTGTGAAAGAAAGGGAGCAGCGTGTTGTTTTTCGTGTGAATAAAAAATTAGCGCCTTATGTGGTGACAAAGCCAATTCATGCTACGCAAAAAGTGTTGGAAGTGACGGACGAAGGAACTTTATTTTCGATAGAAGTTGTACATAATTTTGAGTTGGAACGTGAGCTTTTAGGTTTTGGAGAAGAAATAGAAATTCTTGCTCCAAGATTAGTGAAAAAAAGAATCAAAACACGGTTAGAAAAAGCATTAGAAAAATATAAAAAATAGAATTTCTTTCATACATTTAATTCATTAAAAACTAACTTAAATGATATGGAATAAAAGAATAATGACACTTTTGAGTGTCTTTTTATTAATCTTCTCGACAAGTTCGTTTGCACAGAAAGCGAGTGATTTTGTGAAGAAATATATCTATTTAACTTTTGATGATGGGCCTTTGAATGGAAGTGAAAATATTGATGAGGTTTTCAAAAATGAGAAGTTAAAAGTGACTGTTTTTCTTGTTGGAGAACATGTGGAGAAAAATAAAACAATGACGAATTATTTTAAATATTACGAAGATAATCCGTACATCGAAGAATGTAATCATAGTTGGACGCATGCGAATGATCAATACAAAAAGTTTTATAGTAACGAGCAAACGTCGGTTGAGGATATTTTGAAAAACCAATCGATACTAAAATTACAAGATAAAATTGTTCGTTTACCAGGAAGAAACATGTGGAGATTGGACGGAAAATCGAAGAATGATGGAGCTTCTGGTGTACAAACGGCTGATGGTTTAGCAAAGTTGGGTTATAAAGTTATTGGTTGGGATTTGGAATGGACGCATCATGGAAAAGATGGAACACCGGTGCAATCTGTTCAAACGATTTATAAACAAATTGTTAATCAATTAGAATCGAATAAAACCTTTACAAATAATAATATAGTTGTGTTAATTCATGATGAGATGTTTCAGAATAAATGGGAAGAGTCCGAATTGAAACAATTGGTTGATCTTCTTAAAAAACATGATAACTATATTTTTGAGCAAATAAAATTTTATCCTCAATAAAACTTTTATAAAATACAAAAGCTGTCCAATTTTGGACAGCTTTTTATATGTAATAATCTGTATAAATTAGTCTCCCATCATTCCTCCAACTAAAGAATTGACAATTGCTAAAACAATACCAAATAATAATGCATACCAGAATCCGTCCACATGGAAACTATCTCCCATAATTGCACTTGCTAATAAGATAATGATTGCTGTAATCACAAAAGAAAATAATCCTAATGTTAAGATTGTTACAGGTAAACTAATAAAGTTTAAAACTGGTTTTACAACAGCATTTAAAAGTCCAATAACAAGTGCAACAATAATCGCAGAACCATATCCTTTTACAGATACTCCAGGTAAAATGTTAGCAAGTCCGAAAACAACTAATGCTGATACCAAAAGATTAATAATAAAGCCCATAATTTGTATTTTTTAGATTAATATATCTAAATTAAAATCAAAAGCTTTGCCAAATTGTTAAAAATTTTAATAAAAATAAAAAAAGCTCAGAAATTTCTGAGCTTTAGTATTATTGTATTGAGAAGATATTCTTTTTATAATTGTTCAAAAAGATATTTCATGTTGACTTCTTTGTCGATAATTTGAGCTAACTCATTAATATTAACACGTTTTTGCTCCATTGTATCACGGTAACGTAAAGTAACAGAATTATCGTTTAATGAATCGTGGTCAACAGTGATACAGAAAGGTGTTCCAATCGCATCCATACGACGGTAACGTTTACCGATAGTATCTTTTTCTTCGTACATTACGTTGTAATCTAAACGTAATTTCTTCAAAATTTCTTTCGCTAATTCTGGTAAACCATCTTTCTTTACCAATGGTAAAACAGCAGCTTTAATTGGCGCTAATGCAGCTGGTAAAGATAATACAACACGTTCTGATCCATCTTCTAAAACTTCTTCTTTCAATGAATTTGAGAAAACTGCTAAGAACATACGATCCAAACCTACAGAAGTTTCTACAACATAAGGTGTGTATGATTCGTTTGTTTCGTTATCGAAATATTGAATTTTTTTACCTGAATGTTGTTCGTGTGCTTTCAAATCGAAATCTGTACGTGAGTGAATTCCTTCTAATTCTTTGAATCCGAATGGGAATTTAAACTCAATATCAGCAGCAGCATTTGCATAGTGCGCTAATTTTTCGTGGTCGTGGAAACGATAATTTTCATTTCCTAAACCTAAAGTTTGATGCCAACGTAAACGTGTTTCTTTCCATTTTTCGTACCATTCTAATTCAGTTCCTGGTTTTACGAAAAATTGCATTTCCATTTGTTCAAACTCACGTTGACGGAAAATAAATTGACGTGCAACAATCTCATTACGGAAAGCTTTACCAATCTGAGCAATTCCGAAAGGTAATTTCATACGTCCAGATTTTTGTACGTTCAAGTAATTTAAGAAAATACCTTGAGCCGTTTCTGGGCGTAAATATAAATCCATTGCTTGATCTGCTGTTGCTCCTAATTTTGTTCCGAACATCAAGTTGAATTGACGAACTTCTGTCCAATTTTTAGAACCAGTTACAGGATCAGCAATTTCTAATTCTTCAATCAAAGCTTTTATATCGTCTAAATCTTCGTTTTCCAAAGATTTTCCCATGCGCGCTAAAATTGTATTGATTTGATTTTGATATTCTACAACACGAGGATTTGTCGCAACAAATTGATCTTTATCAAAAGCATCACCGAAACGTTTTGCAGCTTTCGCAACTTCTTTCTCTATTTTACCTTCAATTTTTGCACAATGATCTTCAATTAAAACATCGGCACGGTAACGTTTTTTAGAATCTTTGTTATCAATCAAAGGATCATTAAACGCGTCAACGTGGCCCGAAGCTTTCCAAGTAGTAGGGTGCATAAAAATAGCAGAATCAATGCCGACAATGTTTTCGTGCATTTGTACCATTGCTTTCCACCAATATTGTTTGATGTTATTTTTTAGCTCAGCTCCGTTTTGACCATAATCGTAAACGGCTGATAATCCATCATAAATCTCACTCGATTGAAAAATGAAACCATATTCTTTCGCATGAGAAACTACTTTCTTGAAAATATCTTCTGACATAATTAATTGTGTGTTCTTATTTAAAGTGCAATTTTAGTGATTTTTGATGACTATTGAGGTATATTTTGATAAAATCGTAAGGCTTTAATCGCTTATTCTATTTTTTGAGAAGATTATTAACAAAATGATTGATTTTACTATTCGAGTTATTTCAATTTCAATCAAAAAAAACATACTTTTAAATCATTAAAAAATGATAACCTTATGAAAAAGTTTATTCTTCCTATTCTATTATTAAGTTTTGTTACAAGTTGTAATTCTAATAATTCATCTAGTTCATCAACAGAAAATAAAATTGAAAGTGAAGTGAAAGATTCGGTTAAAGAATCGGATGTTAATTATAATGTTGCGCTTGATTTTATGAATAATTATGTTGATTATATCATGGATACAATTGTTAAAATAAACGAAGATGAGTATATCAAGCAAAATGAATTGTTGACGCAAAGTTTTAAAGATCGATACAAATTTGTGCAAGATTCTGCTTTTAAAGTTGAGCCAGAAGTTGGGTTGGATTTTGATCCAATTGTCGATGGACAAGATTTTCCTGATAAAGGATTTAAAATAAAATCGATTGATAAAGCAACAGGTTTAGTGACTTTGCAAGGGATAGATTGGCAAAATTTTGAAGTTGTTTTGAAAATTGTTAACGAAAACGATAAATCGTTGGTAAATGGTTCTGGGATTATTAATATTCCGACGAACAAACAGGCAAGAAGATAAAGTGATGAAAACTGAAAATTCTATAAGAAACTTTGAAAATGATATAAATTTCAGTTTGTTTTGATTTGAATTTTTTGTTTATTTTTGTCCAACATGAAAATGCAACATTACATAAAGTATGTTTTGTCGGTGGTTTTGATTTTTTCAAATCTTAGCTACGCATTTTCTATGCATTTTTGTCAAGGAGTGGTGGAGCAAGTGAAGTTGAATCATTTGGATAATAATTCGCACGAAATGGGAGTTTCTACTTCGTGTTGTCCTCCAAAAACAGAAAAAAAACATTGCGAATTACCGGAAAACAATAAATCTAAAAAAGATGATTGCTGTAAGGATATTTCATATTCGGATAAGTTTGTAGAAAAGCAAACTGTCAAAATTCAAAAACTTATTCCGATTAGTTTTATAGTTTCTGAAATTCTTCAAATTAGAATTCCGATTCAAGATGAAGAGGTGAGCAATCAATCTAGTTTCCTTGATTTTTATGTTGCGTCAAATGCACCGCCAAATTATATACTCAATTCTCAGTTAACATTTTACGAAGGGTAATACCCGTTTATTTTTTGATTAAATTAATCAGAAAACAATACGCTATTATCTAAATATTAAAGTATTTGATGAAAATCTAATCAACAAGTACACAATAATAAATAGGCATTGAGCCTTAAATCGTAAAAATGAAAAAAATATTCACTTCAGTATTTATACTAAGTGCTGCGTTTTCTTACGCACAATCTACTTTAAAAGGAAAAATTACAGATCAAAATCAACAACCAATCGTTGGAGCAGAAGTGTTTTGGCAATCGTCAGATATTACTGTTATTACAGATGAAAAAGGAAACTTTGAGATCGAAAATTATCAACCAACCTCAATTTTAGGTGTTTTTTATGACAATGAAACAACAACTTTTAAGGAATTAAAAGACGAATTTCAGAATATCACCATCAATGTAAAAGATCATTTTGGGGATACTTCGTTGAATGAAGTTGTGGTTCGTGATACAAGTAGTTCGCTTAAAAAATCGAAGTTTGCAACCAATATGACGACAATGACTGGAAAAGAATTGTTGAAAGCAGCATGTTGTAATTTAGCTGAATCTTTCGAGACAAATCCTTCTATTGATGTCAATTTTTCGGATGCTGTAATGGGAAATAAGCAAATTAAAATGTTGGGTTTAACCTCTCCTTATATTTTGATTGCAGAAGAAAATATACCAAATGTTCGTGGAGCTTCGCAAGCTTTTGGGCTTAGTTTTACGCCAGGAACTTGGGTAGAAAGTATTCAGGTGACGAAAGGTGCGGGAACGGTGATTAATGGTTATGAAAGTATTTCTGGGCAGATTAATACAGAATTAATCAAACCTTCAAATGATATTCCGTTGTTTGTGAATCTTTATGGTTCTACAGATTCGCGCTTCGAAGGGAATGTGCATTTGAACAAAAAATTGAATGATAAATGGAGTACTTCTTTGTTTATGCATGGAAATGCACGCGTTTCGAAGAATGATATGAACGATGATGGGTTTTTAGATAATCCGCTTGGACATCAAGTTAATGTGATGAATCGTTGGCAATATCAAAACTTAGAAAAAGGTTGGGTTGGATTTTTATCTGCAAGATATTTGAATGATACAAAACAAGCAGGACAAGTTGATTTTGATAAAGATCGTGATAAATTAACAACAAATTATTGGGGGTCAGAAATCAATACAAATCGTGTGGATGTTTCGTCAAAAATTGGGTATGTTTTTCCAGAAATGCCTTATCAAAGTATGGGATTACAAACGGCGTTTAGCTATCATAAACAAGATTCTTACTTTGGATTGAATCAATATGATATTGAGCAACAAAGTTTTTATTCCAACTATATTTTCAGTTCGATTATTAGCAATACAAAAAATAAATTCTCTACAGGAGCGAGTTTTACGTATAATAAATTCAAGGAATTTGTAGCGCTTCCGATTGATGCGAATTATGATCGAATTGATAATTCTGCAGGAGCATTTTTCGAATATACGTTTGATAATATGAAGAATTTCAATATGATTGCTGGGCTTCGTGGAGATTATCATAATCGAATGGGATTTTTCTTAACACCTCGTTTGCATACACGTTATACACCTGTAAAAGGAACAACAATAAAAGCATCGGTTGGTCGTGGAAAACGAATCAATAATATATTTGCAGAAAATCAGAATTTATTTGCTTCTTCAAGACAATTTAATATTTTGGGCGATGGAAATGGAAAAATATATGGTTTAGATCCAGAAATTGCATGGAATTATGGATTTAGCGTAACTCAAGAATTCAAATTATTTGGAAAAAATGCTGATGTTACAGCAGATTTTTATCGAACAGATTTCGAAAATCAAATTGTGACGGATATCGATTATTCAGCGCGCCAAGTTAGGTTTTATAATTTAGAAGGAGATTCGTATGCAAATTCGTTCCAATTCGATTTTAATTATAATCCATTTACGCATTTCAAAATTAGAGCATCATACAAATATTATGATATAGCAACCGATTATGAAAACGGAAAATTAGAACGTCCATTGCAAGCGAAGCATCGTTTCTTTACAAATCTTGAATATGAAACACATGAAAGAAATGGAAGAAATTGGCGTTTTGATGCGACGTATAATTGGATTGGAAAACAGCGTTTACCAAATACATCAGATAATTTGCCAGAAAATCAGTTGAATGAATATTCGAATCCATTTGGGACAATTAATTTCCAGATTACACGTGTTTTTTCAAAACATTTTGAAGTATATATTGGAGGAGAAAATGTAACGAATTATCAACAACATCGCGTAATTTTAGGAGCAGATAATCCTTTTGGTTCAAATTATTTCGATAGTTCGATTGTTTATGCACCAATTTTTGGACAAATGTATTACGCTGGATTAAGATTTAGTTTAAAATAAAAATCATAAAAAATATAAAATAATGAAAAAATTATTAGCCTTTGCTTTGGTTGCGACTTTAGGAATTAGCGCACAAGCACAAAATAAAAATGCGAAACACGATTTACACGTTAAAGGAAATTGTGGACAATGTAAAGACCGTATTGAAAGAGCGGCTTATGGTGTAAAAGGCGTAAAATCTGCTGAATGGGATAGTAATACGCAAAATTTACATATTATATTGAATGAAAAAAAGAGTAAAGTGGATGATGTAGAAAACGCTGTAGTAGCGGTTGGACACGATACTGATAATAAACGTGCAGAAGAAAAAGTGTACGGAAGTTTACCTTCTTGTTGTTCGTATGATCGTGAAGGTTCAGCTGGGGAAGCTAACACGCATAGTCATTAAAAGATTTTAAAATATAAAAAAATCCATCTCATTTGAGATGGATTTTTTTATATCATTTGATTTTCAATTACTGAAACATATCTTTCACACGTTCAAAGAATGATTTTTCATTTTTCGAAGGTTCTGGTGAGAAATGATCATCGTCTCTCATTTTTTCAAAATACGCTTCTTGATCTTTCGATAAATGAGTTGGTGTCCAAATGTTAACATGCACAAATAAATCACCTTTTCCGTAACCGTTCAAATCTGGTAAACCTTGACCTTTTAAACGTAATACTTTTCCTGATTGAGTTCCTTTGTCAACTTTAATTTTCACTTTTCCGTTAACCGTCGGAATTTCTTTCGAAGCACCTAAAACAGCATCAGGAATAGAAACATACAAATCAAAATGTAAGTTGTTTCCATCACGTTTTAATGTATCGTGTTCTTCTTCTTCAATCAAAACAAGTAAATCACCAGGAATACCATCAAAAGGCGCATCGTTACCTTTTCCACGAACTTGTAATTGAATTCCTTCTCTTGCTCCAGCAGGAATTTTAAGATCGATTGTTTCCTCAACTTTGATTAATCCTTGATTATTTGCTCCCGAAGGAATTTTGTCTGCAACTTTTCCTACTCCTTGACATGTTCCACAAGTTGTAGCAGTTTGCATTTGTCCTAAAAATGTGTTGGTAACACGAACTTGTTGTCCAGAACCGCCACAAGATGGACATGTTTTAGATGTAACGCCATCTGCTTGTTTAAAACGTTTAACTTTTACTTTCTTTTCGCAACCGTTAACCATTTCTTCTAAGTTCAATTTTACGCGAATACGCAAATCAGAACCTTTCATTCGACGTGGACCACGAGATTGACCTCCAAATCCACCACCGAATCCTCCGCCTCCAAAGATATCGCCGAAATGAGAGAAAATATCTTCCATATTCATTCCGCCGCCACCGCCGAATCCTGCGCCAGCAGCTCCGCCCATTCCTGCATGTCCGAATTGGTCGTAACGTGCACGTTTGTTGTCGTCGCTTAAAACTTCGTAAGCTTCTGCAGCTTCTTTAAATTTATCTTCTGCCTCTTTGTCACCAGGATTTTTGTCAGGGTGATATTTGATGGCAAGTTTACGATAGGCTTTCTTGATATGCTCTGATGTTGCAGATCTTTCGACCTGCAATATTTCGTAATAATCTCTTTTTGATGACATTTTCTTAATCTAAATTATAATCCAACAACAACTTTAGCGTAGCGAACTACCACATCATTTAATAAATAACCCGTTTCTACAACGTCTACAATTTTTCCTTTTAAATCCTCTGTTGGAGCAGTAATTTGAGTAATTGCTTCGTGTAAATCAGTATTGAAATCGTCTCCAGCTTTAGTTTCCATTTCTTTCAAACCTTTTGCACGTAACGTTTCTACTAATTTATTATTGATTAATTCAACACCTTGATGTAAGCTGTCGTCTCCAGACTTTTCAATTTGATTTAAAGCGCGTCCAAAATCGTCTAAAACAGGCAATAAAGACGTAATAACTTCTTTATTTGCTGTCTTGAAAATGTCCATGCGTTCGCGCGAAGTACGTTTTTTGAAGTTGTCAAACTCTGCAAATAAGCGTAAATATTGGTCTTTTTCTTTTGCTAATTGTTCCTTAACAATTTCTAATTCTGACTTTCCAGCAGTTTCTTCTTGTGGTTGTTCTACAGTGTTATCACTCTCTTGAACGTTTTCTTGAAGATTCTCGTTCTCTAATTCTTCGTGTATATTTTGGTCAGACATATTCTTATTAGTTTTTTTGTTTCTGATTGAATCAAATAGTTTGCCAATGCCCATTATGTGTCGTTTTGTCAGATTTTAAATAAAAAAGAAGCACTTCTGTCGCGAGAAGTGCTTCGGTAAATGTATAAAGTTTTTTTTGATTTGAGTTTTACTTTGAGGATGCGAAGTTGAAATGAATTCAACTTGACAAAGAGCGTATAAAAAAACATTTTATTCTTTACAATTATCTTAGCCTGTCTTTTTGTCTTTCCATTTTTTTGGAAAAAAATTAGTATAACCCGTTGTGCATTTTGATTAATAAAGAATAAAGTTGTTCATTTGATTGAAAATCAGTAAATTGTTTTAACTACAAAACATTTACAATGAACAACTTACTTGCAAATTACGAAAGAATATTGGAAGTTCTACGGAAAATATCAACAGATACACTTTTAATTTATCAACGTAGAAGACCTAAACTTTTTGATTTAGAACTTATCAGTCTTGTCTTAACTGCTGAATTTATGGGTATTGAT
>NZ_DCOI01000009.1:0-218 GCF_002322895.1 Empedobacter sp. UBA1574
GACATTCATTTTTTGAAAGATATAAAATCTCAACTGTAAGATTGTGTGCTACTTGGGGATAAAGGTTATTTGTCACAAACAATTCAAATTGACTTATTTAATGAAGCTAATATACGATTAGAAACATCGAAAAGATCCAATCAAAAAGATTACAAACCTCAGTTTTATCCATTCAAAAAGTATCGAAAAAGAATTGAAACTTTATTTTCTCAACTATG
>NZ_DCOI01000009.1:255-10952 GCF_002322895.1 Empedobacter sp. UBA1574
AAATATTAATAAGCTAAAAACTCAAATTATTTAAAATGCACAACGGGTTAGTATACTTTGTTTCTTTTATTATTCTTACTTTTTAAATATAAAATAAATGGAGTTAGTATTCCTGATATAATTGAAATTGGAAATATCCAAAATGGAAGTAAAATCCATAAAAAATAATATTCTAAAGTTTTATAAAAATTGAAAAAAGTAAAACCTTTTAAGTTTTGATTTTCAAAGATTTCATTTAATGATATGAAAAATAGTAAAAATGAAAATAACCAAAATATAAAACTATAAGTCTTTAAATATTTTATTTTACCTATTTTCTTGTTCATGAAAAAAATAGGTGAAATTGAAAAAATAAATATAATTGGAATGATGATGTAACCGATATATTCTTGAAAATCCATTATTAATAAGAATTAATTTATCCTAATATTAATTTTGAATAGTTTTAAAACTTAAAATTAATCTTTCCATTCAAGAAACGTCCTGTCAAATAATTTGGCATTGTGTAAACTGCACTCGAATTTACGTCGCGAATCCATGAATTACTGATTTCGTTTTTAATATCAAACACATTGAAAACATCTACACCAATCGAAATTTCTTTGAAATTACTCCAGAATGTTCCTTTTGATGGTTTCAATTCTTTTTGATTGATCAATTCTTTCACAAAACCAATGTCAACACGTTTGTAATCTGTCAACGTTGTTTGGTATTGGTAAGGATCTGCAAATTGTGGTGCTCCGTTTGGTAAACCAGAAGCATAAATCAAATTTACATTCACTTTGAAAGATGGTAAAAACTCCATATAATCTTGGAAAAATGCAGATAATTTGAAACGAGGATCTGTTGGTAATGGAATATTTCCTCTGTCATCAATATTTTGATAAGCTCGCGCATACGAAGCCGAGAACCAAGAATCTATACCAGGAACAAACTGCCCAAATAAACGCATATCAAGTCCATACGCATAACCTTTGGAGTTGTTATCTGCCGTATAACGAATTCTCACATTGTCTACATAATACGGATTCAAATCATTTAAGATTTTGTAATAAACCTCAGTTGTTAATTTGAACGGACGATCCATCCATTTGAATTCGTAATCGTTTCCAAATATAAAATGAATTGATTGTTGCGATTTTACTTTGTTATTCAAAGAACCATCTAAACGACGAATTTCGCGATAGAAGGGAGGTTGATAATAAATACCTGTCGAAAAACGGAACAACATATCGCTTTCCCAATCTGGTTTAACAGCGATTTGAGCACGAGGCGAAACAGTTGTTTCTTCGTTAAAATCCCAATAAGCTGCACGTACACCAGCGTTGAACATTACTTTCGCATCATTCCACATAAATTTGCTTGTATATTGTGCGTAACCTGAAATACGATTGGTTTTTAAATTATTTTTAGAATTCACATAATAACTTAAATTCAAACCATTTCCTGGATTTGGATTCACAACATATCCTGTCGAATCGATTGCTTGCCATTCACCTAATAAATCACGAATATCTTCTTGTTGAAATTTTGCACCCCACTCAATATCATTGTTTCCATTGATTTTATATTTTCCTTTGTGTTGAATTCCAGCAACCAACGCATCAAAATTATTTCGTGCATGATCGATTTGCGAACCAACATCATTCGTAGAAGTAGCATGGCCTTTTTCGTCTACTTCGGAAATGAAATAAGAACCTTGAATATCAAAATATTCGCGCTCTTTCGAATGATAAGCAAAAAGGTCTAACCCTAAATCTACTTTAGAATTTGGTTGATATGTAAATGATAAACTTCCTGTTTCTGTCGCAAATTTATCATCCTCTTTTCCGTCATAAAAAACAGTTAGCAACAACGGAGTATCCATTGTGTTGATGTACGTATCACGTTTTACAGGAAACATTTCGTAGCGCGAACGTGACATTGTCCCCAAAAATGCAACATTCCATTTATCATTTAATTTATAATTGATATTGGCTTGTACATCGTAATATTCGGGATTGAAATTGGTATCACCTTTTAAGGTATTCAACACTAAATTTCTGTTTTGATAGCGCGCTCCAACAATTGCCGAAAGTTTTTTGTCTTTAGAACCTCCGCCTAATGTCAAACTTCCGCCCATTAAACTTGCTTCTAATTGTCCTTCAAATTTTGTTGGGCGTTTGTAGGTAACATCTAAAACAGAAGACATTTTGTCGCCGTATTTTGCTTCCCAACCACCAGCAGAAAAGTTGATAAATTGCGTCATCGCAGGATTTACAAAACCTAAACCTTCTTGTTCGCCAGAACGAATCAATTGAGGTTTATAAACTTCGATTCCGTTAACGTAAATTAAATTTTCGTCATAATTTCCTCCGCGAACCATATATTGCGAACTTAATTCTGTATTCGAATTTACGAAAGGCAATGTTTTCAATAAATCGGCAACTCCGCCAGTCAAACTTGGTCCTTGTTGCATTTGCGCAGCACTCAAAACGGTACTTTGCAAAGGTTTATTTTTATTGGATTGAAAAGAAATAGTTGCTTCACCTAATTCGATTGCATTGGTTTGATCAGGAACTAATTGAACAAAAATCTCTTTCTTGTTTTTATCTTTTAGCGTAAAAGTTTGTGCAAACGAATGATAACCATTGTTGTTAAAAGTTACGGTAACGGAAGAATTTGATGGAATATCAATTTTGAAATTACCATTTTGATCTGTAAAATAAGATTGATCGTTGACAATAATCTCAGCTTCACTAATTGGAATTCTATTTTCGTCGACAACTTTACCATTAATTTGCGCAGTTTGAGCAAATAAAATTCCACCCAAAAGAGATAAACTTATGGTACTAAGAAATCTTTTTGAATGTTGTAGAGTATGTTGCTGTGTTGTTTTTTTCATCTTTCACGTTTAATTCTAATTGATGGTTGCCAACCGAAATCTGTTCTTTGTTCAAATTAATTGATAATCGTTTAATTTTTTGATCATATTCGGCTAAAACCCACTTAGCATCGATATAAGCTTTATAATCTTTTATCCCAGATTGTGCATCATCAATTGTAAATTTGATAATAGCATTAGCTTGAGTAAATTGACTATCTGATTTGATATTTAACGGAGTAATTGTCGGTTTAGTATTGTCAATTAAAATAGAAAAAACACCAAAATCTTTTGGATTTGCAACAAGCTTTCCATTTTTGAGCTCTGTTGTTAAATAATCTTTTTTCCAAGCACCTCTTTTTTGATATTCGCGTACAATAACAGCTTTGTCCAATTGCGCTGTTGGAATGTCAGTAGTCGGTTCTATTGCTAACGTGTAAGTTTGATGAACTGGTATATAATAATCGCCCACCCAATGTTTACCATTCGAGAATTTATAAGCTAAATCAAAATCTTCATAAAAAATATTTTTAGGGAAAAATATTTCGATTCCATCAGATTTGAAATGATTTTCTTTGTTCCACAACATTGGATTTGTTTCAGTAAGTTTTGCAGAATCTACAAATGCTTTTCCATTAACTGTAAAAGATTGCGAAGATAAATTTCCTGCATAATCAGAAACGTCAATTTTTACTTTGTACGATTTTCCTTCTTCAAGCTCTAAAATTCCATTGTTTTTTAGATTTGAATACATTCTGACAGGATTCCCATCTTTCACAAATCCTTGATACACCCAACTATTATTTTTCTGAATATCGCCATAATCGCAAACTGTATTTATAGCTCGAGCTTCATCAAACGAAAAACGATTAGAAGTAAACGTATAAATCGGTTCATCATTCACATAAATATTAATTTGATGAACTCCATTGTTATTTTCTGCTCCATTGTGTTTGTCATAGGCTTTTACACCAAAACCTATTGCGCCAGAGGCAGAAATTGTACCTCCATTTACCACAACAACACGATTGGTTTTTTGATTCACATCGCCATAAATTGGATAAGCATATAGGCCTAAAATAGATGGTTTTCGAGTATCAGGTAAATCAAAACCGAAGTAAAAAGGATTAATTGGTTCTTCTGTTTTGGTATCACGAATTTCGAAATGTAAATGTGGACCTCCAGAACCTCCAGAATTTCCAGAAAGAGCAATCAAATCGCCCATTTTTACAGGAAGTTCGTTTGGTTTTGGATGCAATTCTATCTTAAACGTTTCGTTTGCATATTGTTGTTTGCGCACATATTCTTGCAATTCGGGCGTAAATTCTCTCAAATGGGCATAAACAGAAGTATATCCGTTTGGGTGATCGATATAAAGTGCATTTCCATAACCTGTTGGCGAAATATTAATGCGAGAAATGTAACCGTCTCCAACCGCTTTTACTTTCAGACCTTCTCGTTGTTGAGTTTTGATATCAAGCCCAGCGTGGAAATGATTGGCACGTAATTCTCCAAAATTACCAGCTAAATAATTGGTAATTTCTAAAGGATTTTGGAAGATGTTTTTTGGATATGTTTCAGATTTTGGTTGTTCTGATCGTTGTCCAAAAACAACAGAACTTAGTAATAAGTTTAGGAAAATTGGCTTAATCACTTTCATTTTTTCTTTTCAATAATTAACAAATCAGTTAAAAGTAAATTAAATCTTTTACAAACCTCCTTAATCTTTTGAATTTCTGAAAATTATTTGGAGATAAATTTTTGTAAAATAAAATTAAATAAATGATTATCAATATTTTGTATTTGTAAAATAATAAACAAGTAAAAGAAAAGGATTTTAGTGAATGATTGAGAAATGATGAAAGTAATTTTAAAATCAAACATAAAAAACATCATCATGAGAAAAATTATTTTAGCACTTTTTATAGTTGCTTCTATCGTAAGTTGTAATGAATACAAAGGTTCAGAAAGTAATGCAGAATTGGCTGCTGATGCAAAGAAGAAGTTGCGGTTTCTAATGCTGCAAATTTAGAAGTAGAAGGGAAGGTTTTTAAATCGAATGCGTTGATCGAAATGAAAGTAAAAGATGCGATGAAAGATGCGGTTCAAATCGAAGAAAATGCGATTTCGTTGAATGGATTTGTTTTGAATAGTGAAATGATTAATCAAATTTTAGATTCGGATATAGTTGAATTATCCGAAAACATAATATGACAATACTATTTTTCTCTAAATTGCCTATTTATAAGGTTTTATAGAATGTTAAAGTTTCAATTTAAAGTACTCTAACGCATTGAAATCCTTGATTTGTTGTACCAATTGTTGTACCTTAGAATCACGTTACATTCGTTTGCATCAGCAAGTTACAAAAATATTTCACTTGTTTGCATTCGTTTAGAAAAGTAGATTTTTAACCAATAATACAATTTCCAATGGCTTCAATCAAATTAGTACTTCGCACCAACCAAGAAGATAAAACAGGGCACAGTCCATTGTATATCCGGTTAATCAAGGATCGTAAAACAAAATTTATAGCAACTGGAGTAAAGTTGAAAGAAAACGAATGGGATGATGTCAAACAAAAAGTAAAACGCAATTATCCCAATTCAACGAGAATGAATGCTTTCTTATCTCAAAAGATTGCAGATGCAGAAGCAATGGTTGCTGATAACGAGCGAAAGCGTGGAAATATCTCCGCTAAGCGATTAAAAGAAGCGATCAAAGGAAAAGATATTAAGAATTTCTTTGAATATGCTTACGAGCGTTGTGAACGTATCAGAGGGAATGTATCACCTCAAACCTATAAAGCTTATAAAATGAATATTCAAAAGTTCGAGAAGTTTTTAGGTACAAACGAAATCTACTTTGAAGATATCACAGTAACAGTTTTAAATGATTATGTCAATTTTATGAGCAATCGTTTAAAGAATGGTTCTACAACTATGCATTATGCTTTAAATATTCTGGCGATAATGTTTAAAGATGCCATTCGTGAAGAAGTCATCACTTTAAATACTTATCCATTTGCGAGTGTAAGAATCAAAAAAGACAAGAGTACAAGACTGTTTTTAAACAAAGAACAAATAGAGCAGCTAAAAAATCACAAGAGTTCATCTGGTCAAACAGATACGTATTTCCGTGATATGTTTATTTTCAGTTGTTATGCGGGTGGATTACGTTTTGGTGATGTCGTTACCTTACAATGGAAAAACTATGATGAAAACGAACAACGTATCAGATTAAACATTCGTAAAACGAAACGTTCACATCAATTCAAAGTAGGTCAATCGGCTTTAGAGATTTTAAACAAATACAGAAAAGAAACTTCCGAACCAGATGATTTTATATTTCCAATCATTTCAGAAGCAAATTTCTTCGAACAATCCAACGAATATCAACTAAAAGTAATAGCTGCCAAAAATGTATTATGTGGTCAGAAATTGCGTAGAATCGGTAAAGAATTAGAATTTCCATTCTCCTTATCATTCCATTTAAGCCGACACACTTTTGCAACCCAAGCTTTAGCCAACGGTATGCGTATTGAGTATGTATCAAAACTTTTAGATCACTCCGATATTGGTATTACTCAAATCTATGCCAAAATCGTAAACGAAGAATTAGACAGAGCAGTAGAGCAATATATAAAATAAGAAAGCAAATAATCTCTCCAGCGACACATTTTGTCTTTGTAATATATTAATTTACATCAAATTACACTATAAAAGGTTAAATGCTAAAACTTAATTTATGATGAAGTATTTGATAAAAGAAACTGTACAATTCAAAGAGTTTACACAAGTTGCTTTACACAATGTAAAGTCAGAAGAATTTGATATTATAGAGGTTCAACCTCTTACAAATGACGGGTATTGTCAAGCATTAATTGACAAAGTATTTGAGATTTCTCATTCTGAAATTGCTGATTTTATCAAACATCAACTTTTATATGCAAAAGATAAGCTACATTGGATTAATAAGTTTGAAAAGTTAGTTTCAGTAAATGAATTTCTGTTTGAAAAAGGAAGAAATAAAACTCGTTTAATGAAAATTTATACTTCAACAGAAATAATTCGATTAGGTTTATATAAACCAATAGAGATAAAAGACGAGGACAAACCAGCACCAAGATTTATAAATGCCGAATCAGAAGAACGCTATTTTTCATTCACTAAAACGAGTAAAGAAGTTGATTTAATCGATGATTATTGTGATAAAATTCTATTTCTAACCAACGAAAAATACGAATATGAACAAGCGAATATTCATTTTATTAATCCAAAATTAAAAGACTACGCTGAACAATGCGAAAAGAAAATCAGTCAATTACAAAATACAAGATTAATTAAAGAAGAATTAAAAGACAATCAACTTGAGAAAATGATTTATAATAAACTTAGGTTTTATGGAAATGTCAATCAACTGGTTGATATATTTTATCAAATGTCCAGAGAACTTTTTGTAGATGGCAAACCATTTTTAGATGGAAATCTCAATGATATCGCAAAAGTAATTGTGTCCAATTTTGTAGATAAAGATGGAAACGAATTAAGTTTAAAAACAGTTCGTACCATTTTAACTCCATCAAGAGAAGACAAACGACCAAATGTAAATAAGCGAATAGATATAGATAAATTGCTTTAAAGCATTCAATCCTAACTTACTCAGTTAGGATTTTTTTTGCTCAAAAAGGTCTTATTCAAAAAATAGCAAGTCTTTAACCAATCATAGATAAACAGTTAGTTTCAAAATTATTTTGGTCTTATAAGACCAACTTAAGACCTGGCGACTTTTTTTTCTGTACTTCATTTGTTCCATAATCTTAAAACAAGAAAGAAAATGGAAGCAATCATTTTAACAAAAGAACAATACGATGCGATCGTATTCCAATTAGAGGAAATCACTAAAAAATTAAACAAAGCATTAGCAGCTAAACAAGAAACATTTATGGATAACCAAGAGTTTCTAATGCTAATGAAAATTTCAAAACGTACAGCTCAAACGTGGAGAGATGAAGGAAAGGTTTCATTCTGTCAAGTAGGCAACAAAATCTACTACAAAATGTCCGATGTCGAAAAGTTATTGAACGAACACTACAACAAATCATTCTCTAACAAACGCTAAAAATTAGAGTATCGGCATCTAAATCAAATTGGCATTACAATTCGCAGACGAGCGTCAATCCATTGAGAGAAGCGCAAAAATGTTTACCGACCATCGGGAATGATTTAATTCATTCCCGAAGTGAAAAGGATTTTTAGCCTAAACGGATTTATAGCCTTGACTTTTTTGTTTCGTTTTTGTGTCAAGACAAAAATGAAAGTAAAGAACAATTCATTTTACTTTTTACATAATACATAATACAACAAAATATGAAATTCACCTTATTCCAAAACTTCAACGAAGTCATCAACACTGTTCCAATTGAGCAAATCGTAACAGAAATCAAAGAAGGAACATACAAAAGTCAAATTTTGTATTTAAGAAAATCCTTAGAACAAGGAAAAATGGAACCTTACGAAAAAGCAAAGAAATCTTTACTTGCTTTTACACCAAGTGCAACATTCAAGGGAGGTAGAAAATTAGACTACCTCCAATATTACAATCAAATAATCGTACTGGATATTGATAAAGTTGAGAAAAATAAGTTAGCAGAAATCAAACAAAAAGCGACAGAATTAAGTACAACACTTGTCGCATTTATCAGTCCATCAAACAACGGATTAAAGCTATTCATCAAGGTTTCAACGAATCAAGATGAACACAAAAATACGTACAACATGGTCAAAGAATTTTACGAAAAAGAGTTAGAAATCGAAATCGATAAATCCGGAAAAGACATCACGCGCTTATGTTTCTATTCTTATGATCCTGAAATCTATTTTAACCCAAACGCTGAAATTTTTCATTGTCATTTCGAGCTTGTCGAGAAATCTAATTCAGTTAGTCATCCTGAACTTGTTTCAGGATCTCATAACACGAATAAATCTAATATCTCAAATCTCAATACTCCAGATCTATTATACGATCATTGCGTCAGATTCACAAAACAGAAAATGGATTACGCTGAAGGAAACAGAAATAACTTTGTACATCAATTAGCGTGTAACCTAAACCGAAAAGGAATCAGTTATGCAGAAGCCTTAGGCTTTATTTTATCCGATTACAATTACAACGAAATCGAAGTAATGAATGCAGTAAAAAGTGCGTACAACAATACACACGAATTTGGTACTGATAAGGAGTATAAAACACCAAAAACAAAGGAAAAGACAAATCCGAAAAGTAGTTCAACAAACGAGGAAGAAATCGATGATGACGAAGAAAAACCTGCTGCCATAGAACGACTGGAAATGTTCCTAAACAAAAGGTACAACTTTAGGTACAACATTGTAACAGGAAAGCTCGAATACAAAAAGGTTCGGAACCAATATTTCAAACCAATAACAGATTTTGTAGAAAACTCAATTCTTAGAGAAGTTTTAAAAGCTAAAGTAAAATGTAGCATTCAAGGATTACGCTATTTATTGATGTCAGATTATGTCGAACAATTCGATCCATTCAAAGAGTATTTTTCAACCTTACCAGAGATTAATAGTGAAGTCGATTACATCACCGAATTAGCCAATACCATAACAACTACCAATCAAGAATTATGGTTAGAATGTTTCAAAAAATGGTTTGTTGCAATGGTAGCTTGTGTTACGAATGAAAAAGTAGTCAATCAAACGGTAATTGTATTCAGTGGGAAACAAGGAATTGGAAAAACAACCTGGATGGAAAAGTTAGTACCAAAACCATTAAAGGATTATTTGTTTTCAGGTACGATTAATCCAAACAACAAAGACACGTTGATACATTTAGCAGAATGTATGTTAATCAACTTAGACGAGTTAGAAAACTTGAATAAAACAGAAATCGGTTCATTAAAAGAAATCATAACAAAATCCCATATCCGAATGAGAAAAGCATACGGACACAACAACGAAACATTACCTCGTCGAGCATCTTTTGCAGGTTCGGTAAATACCGCTCAATTCTTAAACGATACCACAGGTTCACGTCGTTTCTTATGCTTTGAAGTTGAATTCATTGAATACCATCACAACGTGAATCTCGATAACTGTTACAATCAAGCATTACATCTAATTGATGAAGGATTCAGATATTGGTTTAACAACGAAGAAATTAAAAACATTAACCAAAACAACGAGCAATACCAAATCAAATCCCCAGAGGAAGAATTGCTATTAACGTGGTTCGAGAAAGCAGATAAAGAAACAGCAAATGCCTTTTTAAATGCAACTCAAATAGCCACAAGGTTAGCTTTTTTCAGTAACATCAACATTAATAGCGGAACAGTAAATCAATTGGGTAAAGCATTAAAGAAACACGGTTTTATGAGGATTTCAAAAAATGGTTCGTATGTCTATGCAGTCAAAGAATTAGAATACGATCAAGTCCAAAAAATGAACAAAGAGTTAGAATGATAAATAAAAAAAGTCTAATATCTAACATCTAAAATCTCAATACTAGGTGCAAAAATCCCCTTACTTTTCCTTACTTTTTAAATACTCAAAAAACGTTAAAATTTCATTTTAATACTCAGTTAAACACCGAATTACACCGAGTAAGGAAAGTAACCAATTTTGACCAAAAGAAAAAATTGTAAAATCATCAAAATAAAAAACTGGAAACATAAGCTAAAATCAAAGCAAAGGAGAACCATTGGTTCTCCTTTTTGCGTTACTATCTTCGTTTGAAACAGTTTTTTCAAAACTTCAAAAAACAAAAAAATGTTTTTGCCGAAATTTGGTTGTAAATCGTCAGCAAAAAG
>NZ_DCOI01000012.1:0-110404 GCF_002322895.1 Empedobacter sp. UBA1574
ATCAAAATGCACAACGGGTTAAAAAATAATTATATTATAAGAATTGATAGGATAAAGTGCTAAAAGAATTGATTTACTACTAATGAAAAATGTTGATTCTTTATACGGTAAATAATATATTTTTTTATTTGTTAGTGTAGATAAATCATACGAATTATTTCTGCTTTTTTTAAGCTTTGAGTTATTTGTATTTTTTCTTTTGATTTTTTCTTTTGATTTTTTCTTTTGATTTTCTTTGTTTTATATTTTTTTCATGGTTAATAGAATCTTTAATTTCAAAATTAGATATAATTGTATTTTTAGAAATGTAAAAAGTAGTATTTTCTTTTATTGTGACTAAACCTTTAGAAATTGTTGGAATAGAATCATCTCTTTCTTTTATTTCAACATTATGCGCATTAATATAAATTGAACAAAAAAAGCAAAACAATAAAAGGTAAGTAGATGAGAAATGATCGAGAAATAGAAATAAAACTCGTCTCATAATCCATATTAATTAGTTAATTAAGTTAAAGATACATGATTTAAAACAGTTTTTTGAATATTTAACATTTATTATTATAAAAATTTTTTCTGAAACAAATCATTCGACTTTCTGAACTTTAAGTTTTAGTATCTACTCTTAATAATAGAAAACTAAACAAAATATTAAAAGGTTTAATAACCAAAATATAATTTACAAAAATGTAACTTATTTTTTTCTCTCTTTGTTGTCATATTCAATATTTCAACAAAGAGTATTGTTAAAAATATTTACGAATAAATTTATTTCCAAACAACTACATTCATCATCTTTTGAAAAGAAATTTTTATAGTGTTTTATGTACATTATTAAAAAACTTTTTAATACTTTTACAAAACATCATCTCGATGTATTTTTTTAAATTTAAAATGTAATCGATTACATTAATTTTAATAAATAACTATTATGATAAATTCTGAATTTAGATATGCACATCATCCTAATGATGTTAAAAAATATACAACTGAAGAACTAAGAGAACATTTTTTAATTCCTGATATATTTATAGAAGATCAGGTGAAGTTAGTCTATTCGATGTATGATCGCTTGATTATTGGTGGTATTTACCCAGCTAATCATGCAATAACTTTGGAACCAACAACAGATCTTAAAGCAGATTTTTTTTTAGAGAGAAGAGAATTAGGAATTATAAATGTTGGTGGAAAAGGAAAAGTAACTGTTGATGGAACTGAATACGAATTGAACAACAAAGAAGCTTTATATATTGGTAAAGGAAATAAAGAAATCGTTTTTGATAAACTAAATAACGAACAACCTTTGTTTTATATCAACTCTGCTCCTGCTCATCATTCGTATCCAACTAAGAAGATTACAAAAAATGAAGCTGAAATTGTTGAGTTAGGCGATTCTAAATATGCAAACAAAAGAACAATTAATAAACTTATTGTAAATAGTGTTTTAGAAACTTGTCAATTACAAATGGGTATGACCGAATTACATCCTGGTAGTGTATGGAATACAATGCCAGCTCATACACATGAAAGACGAATGGAAGCATATTTTTATTTTGATTTAGAACAAGGACAATCAATTAGCCACTTTATGGGACAACCAAATGAAACGCGTCACATTTTCTTACAAAACAATCAAGCAGTTATTTCACCAGAATGGTCTATTCACTCGGGTGTAGGTACTTCAAATTATACTTTTATTTGGGGAATGGCTGGTGAAAATATGGATTACAGCGATATGGATGGTGTAAATACGGATGAATTAAAATAATAGAATTATGAATTTATTTGATTTATCAGGAAAAATAGCTTTAATCACAGGTGGAACACATGGTTTAGGATTAGCAATGGCAGAAGGATTGGCACAAGCTGGTGCTGAGTTAGTTATTACAAGTACAACTCCTTCAAAACTTGAAGAAGCTTTACAATATTATAAAAGTAAAGGATTTACTGTAACAGGATATATTTTTGATGTAACTGATCAACCACAAGCAAAAAAACAAGTTGAATTGATCGAAAAGAATCATGGTCAAATTGATATTCTTGTGAATAATGCTGGAATTATCAAACGTGTTCTTGCGGTAGATATGGATGTCGAAGATTTCAGAAAAGTTATCGATGTCGATTTAGTTGGTCCTTTCATCATGTCGCAATTGGTTGCAAAAGGAATGATTGAGCGTAAAACTGGAAAAATAATTAATATTTGTTCGATGATGAGCGAATTGGGACGAGACAATGTTTCTGCCTACGCTTCGGCAAAAGGTGGATTGAAAATGTTAACGCGCAACTTAGCTACAGAATGGGCAAAACATAACATTCAAGTAAACGGAATCGGACCTGGTTATTTTGCAACTTCACAAACAGAGCCGATTCGTGTGGACGGAAATCCTTTCAACGAATTTATTATCAACAGAACGCCGACTGGTCGTTGGGGAAATCCCGAAGATTTAGCTGGAACAGCGGTTTTCTTAGCTTCGGAAGCGAGTAATTTTGTTAATGGACAAATCATTTATGTCGATGGAGGAATTTTAGCAACAATAGGTAAACCATCAAACGAGTAAAATTTAAATATTATATGAAATCATTTATAACTGATACATTTTTATTACAAAATAAATATGCCGAGGAATTGTATTTCAACTATGCTGAAAAACTTCCTATTATAGATTATCACAATCATTTATCGCCAAAAGATATTGCAGAAAATAGAGTTTTTGAAAATATTTCGAAAGTTTGGATTGCTGGAGATCATTACAAATGGCGTGCAATGCGAACGTTAGGAATTAACGAAAATTGCATCACAGGAAATGCTTCTGATTTAGAAAAATTTGAAGCGTGGGCGAAAACTGTTCCTCATACGCTTCGAAATCCTTTATTTCACTGGACTCATTTAGAATTAAAACGATATTTTGGAATCGATGAATTATTGAACGAAAATAACGCAAAAGAAATTTTCGAGAATACTTCCGCTCAATTACAACAAGCAGATAAATCTTGTCAAGGTTTATTAAGTTTAGTAAATGCTGAAACGGTTTGCACAACTGAAGATCCGACAGATACGTTAGAATATCATATAACGTTAAATAAAAGCAATTTCAAGACAAAAGTTAGTACAGCTTTTCGACCAGATAAAGCGATTCTAATTGAAAATCAGGATTACAATTCTTACATCAATAAACTTTCTGAAGTTGTTGGTTTCGAAATTAATTCGTTCCAAAACTTGAAAGATGCGTTATATAATCGAATTGAAGCGTTTAATGCAATCGGTTGCAAAATTTGTGATCATGGTTTGAATAATATTTCTTACGTAGAATTTACTGATATTGAAATTAATACAATTTTCGAATCAAAAAGAAATAATCAACCGTTAAATCATACTCAAATCGAGCAATTCAAAACTGCCCTACTTCTATTTTTAGGGGAAACATATCACCAATTTGGATGGATTCAACAATATCATTTAGGCGCACTTCGCAATAACAATGCTCGTATGCATCGTATTTTAGGTCCTGATACAGGTTGGGATTCTATCGGAGATTTTAAACAAGCGGCTAATCTTTCTAAATTCTTAAATAGACTTGACGGAAATGATAAATTAACAAAGACAATCATCTATAATTTGAATCCAGCTGATAACGAAATTTTCGCAACAATGATTGGAAATTTCAATGATGGAAGCGTAAAAGGAAAAGTGCAATTTGGTTCGAGTTGGTGGTTTTTAGATCAAAAAGATGGAATCATCAAACAACTAAATGCCCTATCTAATATGGGGTTAATAAGTTGCTTTATTGGAATGTTAACAGATTCAAGAAGTTTCTTATCTTTCCCTAGGCATGAGTATTTCAGACGAGTAATCTGTAATTTATTCGGAGAAGAAATGGCAAATGGCGAATTACCAAATGATATTGAATTAGTTGGAAAAACAATATCAGATATCTGTTATTACAATGCAAAAGAATATTTTGATTTTTAGATTTATTTATGAGCAATAATATTTTGACTTTTGGAGAAGTTTTAATGAGAATTTCTCCATCAAATCATAAAACTTTGCAACAAAGTAAAGAAGTAGAATTCTTTTTTGGTGGAACAGAAATGAATGTTGCAGCTTCTTTGTCTACTTTTGGTTGTAAAACGCAACACGTCTCAAATGTTTCGAATGATTTTGTTGGAGATGCAGCTATTTCCTACATGAAAAGTCTAGGAATTGATGTTTCATTTATTAAAAAAAATGAACATCCACTTGGATTATATTTTTTAGAAGTTGGTTCTGATGTCAGACCAAGTCGTATCGCTTATAACCGATTAAATGGTTCTTTTTCAAATATAAAACCAAACGAAGTTGATTGGAATAAAGCCTTAGAAAATTGCAACTTTTTCCATTGGACAGGAATTACACCTGGAATTTCAGAATCTGCTTACGAAACGTTGAAGCAAGGTTTACAATTCGCTTATTTCAAAGGTATTCATATCACAACTGATCCTGCTTATAGAAGTAATTTATGGAATTACGGGAAGAAAGGACAAGATATTTTGAAAGAATTAATCGGATATTCAACCATTTTTATTGGTGGAGTGAATGAAATCAATGAAATTTTAGAAACAAATTTCTCAACGGATAAGAATGGATTTACTGAAGCATCTAAAACATTGATGAAAGAAATTCCGTCAATTCAAAAAGTATTTGATAAAGTTAGAATTGGAATTAATGCAAGTTCGCAAGCAACACAAGGTAGAGCTTGGATTAATAATGAATATTTAGAAACAGAAGAAATTCATATCAACCATGTCGTTGATAGAATTGGAACTGGCGATGCATTTGCTGCAGGTTTGATTTATGGTTTGATTAATCACGATGATCAATTTGCTTTAAATTTTGCAAACGCAGCTTGCGCAATGAAACATACTATTTTAGGTGACACAAATTTAGCTTCTGTTGATGATATTTTAGAGTTAGTTAATGGAAATTTTGGAGGAAGAATAAAAAGATAAAAATGGCACGATTTACAAGAATAGAAGTCGCTTTAAAAGCAAAAGAAACTGGAATTGTTCCTGTTTTTTACCATCAAGACATCGAAATTTCTAAAAAAATTATAAAAGCTTGTTACGATGGTGGCGCAAGATTATTTGAATTTACAAACAGAGGCGATTTTGCGCACGAAGTTTTTTCTGAATTAAATAAATATGCGGCAAAAGAATTACCCGAATTAATCTTAGGAATAGGCTCTGTTTTAGACGCACCAACAGCAGTATTATATCTTCAATTTGGAGCAAACTTTATTGTTGCCCCTTCTTTAAATCCTGAAGTAGCAAAAGTTTGTAACCGAAGAAAAGTAGCTTGGATGCCTGGTTGTGGATCTGTTTCGGAAATTTCTTTAGCAGAAGAATTAGGAGCAGAAATCGTTAAAATATTTCCTGCAACACAAGTTGGAGGACCAGATTTTATCAAAGCTATAAATGGACCAATGCCTTGGACGAATATTATGCCAAGCGGAGGTGTTATGCCTACAAAAGAAAGCATAACAAGCTGGATAAATGCTGGCGCTTATTGTGTTGGAATTGGATCACAATTGTTCACAAAAAATTCATCAAATGAATATGATTACTCTCAAATTGAACGAACAGTTGGAGAATCAATACAAATTTATAAAGAATTAAAAAATATATGATTTAAAGGAAGAAGTCAAAAATAATAAATCACAAAAACACACTAAATGAAGAACGAAACTTCCATTAAACCAAGTAATTTTAGATGGACTATTTGCAGTTTACTATTTGTTGCCACAACCATAAATTACTTAGATCGTCAAGTTTTATCATTAACTTGGAAAGATTACTTAGTTCCAGAGTTTCACTGGAATAATAATGACTACGGAAATATTACCGCACTTTTTTCAATATTTTATGCTGTAAGTATGTTATTTGCTGGCCGATTTATTGACAAAATGGGAACTAAAAAAGGTTTCTTATACGCTATTGCAATTTGGTCAATTGGAGCATGTTTACACGCTTTTTGTGGAATTGCAACAGCAGGGTATATTACAGATAATTGGTTTGTTGGATTTGCTGGAGCAAAAGAAATCTTAGAAAAAGTAAGTGACACCTCATTAATTATTTCAACAAGTGTTAGCTTATTTATTTTTGCTCGATTAATTTTAGCAATCGGTGAAGCTGGTAATTTTCCAGGAGCAATCAAAGCAACAGCCGAGTATTTTCCGAAAAAAGACCGTGCGTTTGCAACAAGTATTTTCAATGCTGGTGCTACTGTAGGAGCATTAGCTGCTCCTCTTACAATTCCATTTATTGCAAAATCGATGGGTTGGGAAATGGCTTTTATCATCATCGGAGCATTAGGATTTATTTGGATGGGATTTTGGATTTATTTATACCAAGTACCACACAAACATCCAAAAGTTAATAGCGCTGAATTAGAGTATATTCAACAAGATATAGAAGAAAATACAGAAACATCTACAGAAGGAAGAAAACTAACTTTTTCTGAATGTTTTAAATACAAACAAACGTGGGCTTTTATCTTCGGAAAATTTATGACAGACGGTGTTTGGTGGTTCTACCTTTTTTGGACTCCAGCTTACTTAAGTTCAGTCTACAAGATGGATAGCACACAAAGTGCCTTACCTTTGTTTGTACTTTACATCATCACATTACTTTCTATTATTGGGGGATGGTTACCAAAATATTTTGTCGATAAATTAAACATGAATCCATATTCGGGAAGAATGCGCGCAATGTTAATTTTTGCTTTCTTTCCATTATTGGCATTATTAGCTCAACCTCTTGGTGCAACCTCTTTTTGGATTCCCGTAATTATCATCGGTATTGCTGGAGCAGCTCATCAAGCTTGGTCTGCAAATATTTTCTCTACAGTTGGTGATATGTTTCCTAAAAGTGCTATTGCTACAATAGTTGGAATCGGTGGTATGGCTGGTGGAATTGGTTCTTTTTTGATCAATAAATCATCAGGAGTTTTGTTTGATTATTCACACAAAAACTGGACAACTATCGATGGTACTCCATTATTAGAAAAATATCCTCAATACATCAACGAAAGATTACCAGAAAATTTACTTTCAGATTTAGAAAAATCAGGAGCAATTATAGTTGATGGAATCAACAAAGGTTATATGATCATTTTTACAATTTGTGGGGTTGCTTATTTAACAGCATGGATTGTCATGAAAATATTAGTACCAAAATACAAAGTGATTAAATAATCAATTTAAATTCAATAACTTGAAAACAAAATTAAATAAAAAACTATATCATCAAGAAAATGAACTTCCTATAAAAATTATTCAATTTGGAGGTGGAAATTTTATGCGCGCTTTTACAGACTATGTAATCGATAAACTGAATAAAGATGCCAATTTTAATGCAGGAATCGCAAACATAAAAGTGACACCTTCTGGAAGTTCATTTCATACTTTTGAAGAACAAGATAATCTGTATACTTTATTTATTCGAGGAATTAAAAAAGGTGAATTGATTGATGAAAATCGTGTTATTTCTGCGATTCAAAAATCGATTAATCCTTATAAAGAATACCAAGATTTTTTGAAATTAGCAAAAGAAGAACAATTGGAATTTGTTTTTTCTAACACAACAGAATCTGGAATTGTATTTGATCCTTCAGAAAACAAATTAGAAAATGCGCCCCACGAAAATTTTCCTGCAAAATTAACTGCGTTCTTATATGAAAGATATCTTTATTTTAATGGAGATACTGACAAAGGTTTAACAATTATTCCATGTGAATTAATTGAGAATAACGCCATTATTTTGAAAGATTATATTTTAGAATACGCTAAATTATGGAACTTAGAAAATGAATTTATTACTTGGATTAACACTTCAAATAAATTTCATAATACATTAGTAGACAGAATTGTACCTGGATTTCCAAAAGATGATTTAGAAAGCTACACAAATCAGTTAGATTATGAAGATGAATTGATTGTCGTTTCAGAAGCGTTCTTATTTTGGGCAATTGAAGGCGATGAAAAATTGGAAGAAAAAATTCCTTTTAGTAAAGCAAATGAACAGATTTTGCTTGTCAAAAATATAGCACCTTATCGTACTTCTAAAGTTCGAATTTTAAATGGCGCTCACACTTCAATGGTTCCTTTTTCTATTATGTTAGGTATAGAAACTGTTCGTGATGCAATCGATAACAAAGTAGCTGGAGATTTTATTAAAAATATTATTTATAATGAAATCATTCCTATCCTTGATTTACCAGAAGAACAATTAAAAGAATATACAGAAGATGTTTTAGATCGATTTAGAAATCCTTTTATCAAGCACTATTTATCGAGTATAGCGTTAAATTCTATCTCTAAATTCAAAGTTCGTGTTCTTCCAAGTTTATTAGATTATGTAGAGAAATTCAATCAAATTCCGAAAGGAATTACATTTTCTTTGGCTTGTTTAATTCGTTTTTACAAAGGTGATTGGAACAATGAAGAATTACCTATAAATGATGACGAAGCGATTATAAGTGAGTTCAGAAATATTTGGAAAAACAATGATTATCAACAAATAAGTCATTCTGTTTTGAAGAATATAAATTTCTGGGAACAAGATTTGACAAAGGTTAATCAATTAGAAAATGAAATTGAAAAAGCTCTTCGGCTAATTGATGAATATGGAATTGAAAAATCTTATGAAATATATAGCAACCAAACGATTTAAGAGAAAAAAATGCAGAAAAAAGCTATAAAAGTTAATCCAACGGATAATGTAATTGTTGCATTAGTTGACCTAAAAGTAAATGAAATTGTGGTCGTTGATAATGCTGAATATGAAATTCAGAAAGATACGAATGCGAAACACAAGTTTGCTGCAATAGATTTTGTAGAAAATGACACGATTACGATGTATGGTATTACTGTCGGAAAAGCCGTTTGCAACATAAAAAAAGGTGAAGTTATTACGACTGAAAATGTAAAACATCAAAGTTCTAAAGTCGAAAAGAAAACAGCTACAACGTCATGGACTCCTCCAAATATCGATAAATGGAAAGACAAAACATTTATGGGATATCACAGAGAAGACGGACAAGTTGGAACGGAAAATATTTGGTTGTTTTTTCCTTTGGTTTTTTGCGAAAATAGAAATGTTGAAATTTTGAAAGATGTTTTCGAAAAAGAATTATTATTCGAAAAACCATCAAAACATCAACTGCTTTTACGTTCGTTAATTCAGAATTCTGATGAAAACGAGCAAGACACAGATGAAGAAGACACTAGAGTATTCAAAAATATTGATGTTAAATTCGTTACACATCAAGGAGGTTGTGGCGGAATTCGACAAGATGCTGAAGCTTTAGGAAGATTGCTTGCTGGATATGTAAACAATCCGAATGTCGCTGGTGCAACAGTCCTGAGTCTTGGGTGTCAGAATTTACAAGTTGATATTTTTAAAGAAGCTTTACATAAAATCAATCCTGATAATCAAAAACCAATTATCGTTTACGAGCAACAAAAATCTGGAACAGTTGATAATATGTTGAACGGTATTATTAAAGATTCGTTCGAAGCAATCAAAAAAGCCAATGAAATTGAACGTAAACCAGCTCCATTATCTAAATTAGTTTTAGGATTAGAATGTGGAGGATCAGATGGTTTTTCTGGTATTTCTGCTAATCCAACCTTAGGCTATTTATCAGATATTATGGCTGCAATTGGAGGTGCTACCATTTTGTCCGAATTTCCCGAATTGTGCGGAGTTGAACAAGAATTAATCAATCGTTGTGTGAATGAAAAAGATGCCGAAAGATTTTTACAATTAATGAAAGATTTCGAAGATTCTGTTGTTGCCGCTGGTTCTGGATTTGACATGAATCCTTCTCCTGGAAATATAAAAGATGGATTAATAACAGATGCGATGAAATCTGCTGGTGCAGCTAAAAAAGGGGGTTCCTCTCCTATTCAAGATGTTTTAGATTATACAGAATATATCAAAAAACCTGGTTTAAATTTGCTATGTACACCAGGAAATGATGTTGAATGTACAACTGCATTAGTCGGAACTGGATCTAATATCGTCTTGTTCACTACAGGTTTAGGAACGCCTACTGGAAATCCTGTTGCCCCTGTTGTAAAAATTTCTTCGAACACAGCATTACAAGAAAAAATGCCTGATATTATCGATTTTAATACGGGAGAAATCATTACTGGAAATAAAACAATTGAAGAAACCGCTAACGAACTTTTAGAATTTATCATAAAAGTTGCAAGCGGTGAAGTCAAAGTAAAAGCTAAGATTTTAAATCAAAACGATTTTATCCCTTGGAAAAGAGGCGTTTCTTTATAACCTATTTTCTTTTCGAAGATTTTCGAATATGAATTTGAGGATTTAAAACAACCTTTTTTTCTATGCTTATCCCTGAAAAATTTTCGTTCATATATTCCAGAAATACTTGAGCGGAAATTTTTCCCATTACATCTGGTGTCTGATCTACACTACTAATAGGTAATTCCATATATTGCGTAAATGGCTCATTACTAAAACCTATTATTGCAACATCTTCAGGAATGCTTATATTTTTCTTTTTCAATTGTTGACAAGCTCCCAACGCTGCATAATCACTGGCCGAGAAAATACCATCTGGTGGCGATGATAAATTCCATAATGTTTTTATTGCTTCAACCCCATCTTCTATCGAACTTTTAATTGAAAAAACATATTCTTCTTTAAAAGCTAATTTATTATCTTTCAATGCATCGATATAACCATTGTAACGATTCTGATAAATCTCTAAACGCAAATCTCCAGATAAATGACAAATTCTACGACAACCTTGTTTAATCAAATGCTCGGTTGCCAAATATCCACCCTTATAATCATCAATTGTTACAGTACTGATTCCTGCAATATCTTTTTTACGGTCAAAAAATATGATTGGAGTATTAGATTCTTTTGCAGTTTCTATGTGCGAAATATCTTCCGTCGTTTTAGAAACAGACATAAAAATACCATCAACCTGTGCATTCAATAATGTATTTAGTTGTTTTCTTTCTAAATCTACATCTTCGTGACTTTGACAAATAATAACATGGTAACCATGTGGAGACAACTCCTCTTCTATCCCACGAATTAGAGATGAGAAAAAATTTGTATTAATATAAGGAACAATAATCCCAATATTATTTGTCTTCCCACTTTTTAGAGCCTGCGCTAAAGTATTTTGTTTGTAATTAAGCTCTTTAGCAGCTTTCATAACCAACTCTTTCGTTTTCTGACTAATTTTAGGATGATCGTTTAAAGCCCTCGAAACGGTAGCAGCACTAATATTCAATTTTTCAGAAATATCATATATTGTAGCACTTTTTTTCATAATAAGGTAAAATTCAAGTTCGTTATCAAGATTCGGTAAATATAAATTAAATCTCAATAGTATTATATAGTAATGTATAAATTACAATGGTTCTAAAACTATTAAAAAGCATTCAAAACACATTTGTAATCGATTACAAATTTACTTCAATTTATATATTTTTATATTCAAAAATTCAATAAATCACCAAAAAAATTATGATCTAAATTAACCACTTTAGCTTATTTAAGTTAGAGTATATATAAATATCAGTCAACACAAACAGATATTGTATTAAATATCAATAACTAACAAATAGATTAATTATTTTTTATAAATTTTAATATTTTATTTGATTTTAAAAAAAATAGTTATATTTTAGTGTACTATATACACTTTTATATTTAATAATGTAATCGATTACGCTAAAAATTATTTAGTTTAACAGAAGAAACACAAAACCACACATATGAGGATATCTAAAATTAAGTTATTCACGCTTTTGCTTCTACCAATTGCGAGTTTTGCGCAAGAAGAAATAAAAGTTTCCGGAACAGTTAAATCATCTATTAATAATTCACCTCTTAATGGAGTTGACATTTATGTAGATGGGACAACGTACGAAACAATTACAGATGAAAATGGATTTTATGAAATTGTTGTTCCAGATAACTCGACTTTAACCATTACCTATGATGGTTATGAAATACAGACTATTCCTGTTAATAAGAAAGGAACAATCGATATAAAACTGAAAGATCTTGTTGCAACAGAGCAACAAAATCTAAATGAAGTTGTTGTAATTGGATATACAACTGTAACACGTGATGAATTAACAGGTTCTGTGGCAAGTGTAAATGCTGATCAGATAAAAGATATGGCAGTAAATTCTGCTGCTGAAGCTATACAAGGTCGATTAGCTGGTGTACAAGTTAGTATGTCCGAAGGTGCACCAGGAGCTGATGTTACAATTAAAGTTCGTGGAGGCACATCGATTACACAAGACAACAGCCCTCTGTATATCGTGGATGGAATACAAGTAGAAAATGCCTTATCTATTTTATCTCCACAAGAAATTGCAAGTATTGATGTTTTAAAAGATGCAGCTTCTACTGCTATTTATGGTGCGAGAGGTGCAAACGGTGTTGTGCTTATTACGACAAAAAGTGGTTTCAACATGCCTACACAAGTTACTTATTCTAATTATACTGGATTTAGAGAAATTCAGAATAAGTTAGAAGTAATGACTCCGTATGAATTTGTACGTTATCAGTATGAATTGTATAATATTAATAATGATGAGCAATTAGCAGATTCTTTCAGAAAAAGATATGGAGATTTTAACGATATAGATATCTATAAAAGTATGGAAGCGAGAGATTGGCAAGAAGAAGTTTTTGGTAGAAAAGCTTTTTCTCAAAATCATAACGTTTCGATTGTTGGTGGAAATAAATCGACTGATTTCAGTTTAAATTTAAATCACATCAACGAAGATGGAATTATGCTGAATTCTGGTTACAAAAGAAATTTAGCAAACTTCAAATTAAATCATAAAATCAGCGACAAAGTAAAAACGGGAGTTAGTTTTAGATATAGTAAAGATAAAATCATGGGAGCTGGTACTTCAAATACAGGTTCTCAATCAAATAACAGACTTCGTAATTCAGTGAGATATCAACCTTTTGCTGCTCCAGGAAACGAATCGTATGTTGATTTCTTCGATCCAGATTATTATGCACAAACAAACCTTACAAGTCCTGTTTTGCTAGCGAATAATGAAGTAAGAGAAGACGAAAGACAAAACCTTTTGATGAATGGTTACTTGTCTTGGCAAATTGTCAAAGGGTTAACCTTCAAATCTGTTTTTGGTTATGTACAAACAGATCGCAATGACAATAGTTTTTACGGAAATATCACAAGTGTTGCAATGGCAAATGCTAATCTTCCTGTGGTTGATATGCGTGCAAGTCAAACAAGAAGAATTTCAAATTCAAATACATTACAATATTCACCAAGATTAGGTTCTAATCATAAACTAGATGTAATGATTGGACAGGAAATTGTAAAAACAGACGGAGAAACATCAAGAACGTATATCAAATGGTTACCAAAAAATATTTCGGCTAATCAAGCATTTTCTAATTTGCAAAGTGCGGTTCCTCCTGCAGGAATGGTACAAGATCCAGTTTCAACATCAGTAAATGTGGATCGATTGGCTTCGTTTTTTGGACAAGTTAATTATTCGTTCAATAAAAAATATATGTTAACACTTTCTGTCAGAACAGACGGATCGAGTGTATTCTCTCCTGATAATCGTTATGCTACCTTCCCTTCTGCTTCATTTGCTTGGAATGTTGCAAGAGAAAATTTCTTAAAAGATTCTTCTTGGATTGACGAACTAAAATTACGTTTAAGCTATGGTACTTCGGGTAATAACCGCATTGAGCCATTCTTATATTCAACATTCTTTAGTAGTTCAAGTAACTGGGGATATTCATTTGATAATGCTGTAGTTCCAGGTTTAGCTCCTAATGAAAGGTTGGCAAATTCGGGTGCAAAATGGGAAAAAACAATTTCTAAAAACATTGGATTAGATTATACTTTATTCAATAAACGTGTTTATGGTAGTATCGATGCTTATGTAACAAATACAAAAGATTTATTATTATTGGCTAAAATTCCGCAAACAGGCGGATACGAATACCAATATCAAAACTCTGGTGAAACGGAAAACAAAGGAATTGAATTTACAATAGGTGCTGATATTGCGAAATCTAAAAACTTTAAATGGAATGTAAACTTCAATATTTCTCATAATCAAAATGTTATCAAATCTTTAGGAAAAGATGTAACTGGTGATGGTCTACAATACTATTATCAATCATCTGGATGGGTAAATAATTTGCAAGATTTCAAAGTTGAAGTAGGTAAACCTATCGGACAATTCTATGGTTATGTAACAGACGGATGGTACAAAGTGAGCGATTTCGATTACAATCCATCAACTCAAAAATATACATTAAAAGCTGGTGTTGCAAGCAATTCTGCTGCGGCATTAGGTTCAAAAGATGTGCGTCCTGGAGATTTAAAATTGAAAGATTTAAATAACGATGGAATAATTGATGATAATGATAAAACAGTTTTAGGAAATGCTCAACCTAAATTCTATGGTGGATTTAATCAACAATTTCAATGGAAAAATATCGACCTAAGTATGTTCTTCACTTATTCTGTTGGTAATAAAGTTTACAATGCCAATAAAGTTGAGTTTACAACACAATATTTATACCGCGACAACAATATGTTAAAAGCAGTTGCTGGAGCTTGGAGAAATTTTGACGATAACGGAAATCGAGTAACAGATCCTACACAATTAGAAGCTCTAAACGCAAATGCTACATTTTGGTCACCTCCTTCTGGAAATTATATTTTACATTCTTATGCCATCGAAGATGGATCTTATTTAAGATTAAGCAACGTTACAGTTGGTTATTCTTTACCAGAAGATATGTTAGCAAAAACGAAATTTATTAGCAAAGTAAGAATCTACGCAACAATCAATAATTTATTTACAATTACTGGTTATTCTGGTTATGATCCTGAAGCAAATACAAGACGCACAAGTCCTTTAACTCCTGGAGTTGATTACGCTGCCTATCCACGAAGCAGATTTTTCTTAACAGGTATTAATGTTACTTTCTAATCTCAAAACACATCAAAAATGAAAACAAAAACAATTATAAAAATATTAGGCGTTAGCATCGTTTTATTAACAACAACATCATGCGATGATTATTTGGATGTTAGTAGCCCTTCCAATACTTCCGAAATAGAGGTTTACAACGATGCAAGTTACACTTACTCTGCTTTGGTTGGCGTATATAATCAATTGGCTGGTGATAATGGTTACGGAAACAGAATTTCTTCTATCATTGGACAAGCTGCAGATGATTTCAAAACATCAGGTGATTACAATTGTAACGATCGTCGTGGAATTAGTATGTACAATGCATGTCCTACAAATCCAGAATTAGACAAACCTTTCCGTCAATTATACACAGGAATCGAAAGAGCAAATTTATTAATTTATAATATTCCGACATCTGATGTCTACAAATCTGGAAGTGATAGTGACAAAAAGTTAATGGATAGATATTACGGAGAAGCATTGACGTTAAGAGCGCAATATTATTACGAATTAATCAGAAACTTTGGTGATGTTCCATTTCAAGATAAACCATCTTCTCAGTACGAACATATTTTCCTTCCAAAAACTGATCGTGATGAAGTGTATGAAGTTTTATTAAATGATTTAGAAACTGCTTCAAAAGTTATTCCATGGAGAGCCGAATCTGGAGATCCTACAACACGAATTACAAAAGCTTTTGTGAAAGGCTTACGTGCTCGTATTGCACTTGCTAGAGCTGGATATTCGTTGAGAAGACAGCCTGTACAGATGGTTAAAGGAACAAATCCAGAAAAATATTACCAAATTGCTCGCAACGAAACGTTTGACATTATGCAACAACGTGGAAGTCATAATATCAATCCAAATTACGAAGATGTTTTCCGTGCTATTCACGAAGGTCGCATGGATAATACAAACGAAATGATTTTTCAAGTAGGTGCTTTTGGCGGAAATGCGCGAACTGATAGTAAACTTGGTTATTACAACGGATTACGTCATAATGCAGCTTCTAAATGGAATGGTGGTGGCGGAATAAATGCTTTACCAACTTATTTTTATGAATTTGATAAATATGATCAAAGACGAGATGTAACAATCAATGCGTTCGAAATTAATGCAGATGATTTAACACAGGTGGTAAAAATTGATGCTTTAACAGACGGAAAATTTAGAAAGTCTTGGACAAAAGTAACTGGTCCTTCTCAAAATGTTGGAATCAATTGGCCTATTATGCGTTTTGCTGATGTTTTATTAATGTTTGCTGAAGCAGAAAATGAATTAAATGGTGGACCAACAGCTGCTGCAATAGATGCTTTAAGAGAAGTTAGAGCAAGAGCTTATGCGAACAATCCTGATAAAATGCCTGCGGTTACAGCGAATGGTTATCAAGGCTTTTTTGAGCAAATTGTACACGAAAGATTATTAGAATTTGGTGGAGAATCTATCCGAAAATATGACTTAATCAGATGGAATCTTTTAGGTCAAGTGGTAACAGAAACTCGTGTTAAATTACAAAATCTATTAGATGGAACGGGAGAATATGCCAATGTACCTAAATACATTTATTACAAAATTGGTAAATACGATCCAACGCAAACTGCACAAAAAACTGTTTTGAATTTAGATACTTATTTTGTTGGAAATGATAAAACAGAATTGTTTTACACGCCTTCTGTAGCTTCTACTCCAACGGGATATACACGCATAAACTGGCAAACTGGAATGGCTGCGACAATGATTAACGACGAGCGAAAAGGTTGGTTACAATATTACAAACCAAATCATTCAGAACTGTTGCCTATTTATCAAGACATCATCAATACAAACTATAATTTAACACAAGATTACGGATACTAAAACACAATTATTATGAAAAAAACTTTTTATAAAATATTGATTATAGGAACAGTATTACTTACTGCAAATGCTGTAATCTCTTGTAATGATGATGAATTTCAGTCAGAATCTAACGATCCAATGAGAATGTTTACACCATTGTCTTTATCTGCCGAAAATTTTGAAACAGAAACTAAAGTCACATGGTCACCTTCTCTGTATACTAATAATATTGACGAAACTTATACAACAGAAGTTTCAAGCGATTCGTTATTTACAAATCCAAAAGATATCATTTTAACAAAAAAAACAGATTCTGCTGGAGTTGTTATTACGGATCAAGAAATTCCCGTGAGAAAAAATTTCTTTATACGTGTTAAAACAAATGCTTACGAAAACAGACCAGAATCTCACTGGTCTGTTAGTAAGCGAATTAAAATTATTGGAATCCAAATTTTGCATCCTATTTATGATCCAAATATTCTGGAGAATCAAGCAACGGTTAGTTGGGATGTAACTGCTGGAGTAACTGAATTGAGATTTCAAGCATATACACAAGTTTCTGGTCAGGATCCTGTTTATGTTAGCGATCCTATTATAAGTCAAATTACAAGTAGCGAAGCTACTGCTGGACTTAAAACAACAAAAGGGCTTAATCCAAGTACACGATATACAGTCGAAATTTATAAAGGAAATACAAGCGTTGGTTCTCAGAATTTCACGACTAAATCGTCTACAAGTTATAGTGTTATTGCTAATTCTGGCGATGATTTAATCACCTTGATTAACAATGCAAAAGATGGTGATATCATTGGATTAAATCCTGGTAAATATGATTCTGGAGATAAATTGTTTGCAATTAATGCGAAGAAAATTTCATTGATTGGAATTTCTGGAAATCCAGAAGATACAAAAGTTTCTTTCAAAGAATTTACGTTAAATGATACTGGGGCTGGTTTATATCTAAAGAATATCGAATTAGATGGAAGCGCAAATACGGCAGATTATTTAATCAATTTGACAAGCAGCAGCAGCAATGGTGCGAAGGCTAATTTTGCAAATGTATTGATTGAAAACTGTATTGTAAGTAGTGTTAAAACCTCAGCTTTCAGAGCAAATAGAGGTCCAAATAGCGGATATGTAATGGATAAATTTGAGATTAAACATTCTTTCTTCAAGAATTTCCCAGCTTCATCTTACGGATTTTTACATTTAGACAAATTAGTTTTTAACGAAGTTAATATCGAAAATTCAACATTTACAGAAGTTGGAGATTTATTTATTCGATACAGAGAAAGTATTACTACGCCATCTGCTAACGCAACAATTAATGTCAACAATTGTACAATTAATAGTTTTGGACAAAGTTCTTCTTTTCCACTATTAGACAATAATAACGTGCCGATCAAAGCTAATTTTACCAATAATATTATTGCAAATTCGCCAAGAGTTGGAGGAAGTTTATCGAGTAATAATTTAATTCGTTTAGCTACTTCAAGTACAGCTGTTTTTACGTTCAACAATTTCTATAATTTGACGAATGGTAAAGCAGCTGATTTACAAAAACTTGTTTTTCCTACTGGAGGAGTAACTTCTACGAATAATCAAGAAAATGCTCTAAATTGGACAAACACAACAATTGATTTTACATTACCAGTCAATTCTCCATTAAGAACTGCATCTTCTACAGGTGCTGCGATTGGAGATCCAAGATGGTGGAATTAATTAAACGATAAAAAATGAAATCACACATCGCAATTACATTTATATTTTTAATTCATTCATGTTTATTTGCACAGAATTTACCTGCTTTTCCTTCTGCCGAAGGATATGGCAGGTACAGTTCTGGTGGACGAGGTGGAGAAGTCTATATTGTCACAAATCTCAACGATTCTGGTAAAGGAAGTTTACGATACGGAATTCAAAAAAAATTGAGCAGAACAATCGTTTTTGCTGTTTCTGGAAACATTATATTGCAATCTCCTTTGGATATTAATTACGGAAATATTTCTATTCTTGGACAAACTGCTCCTGGAGATGGTATTACGGTTTCTAATTATCCTGTAACCATCAAATCTGACAATGTAATTATTCGTTACATGAGATTTCGTTTAGGCGATTTAGCAAAAGTAGAAGGTGATGCTTTGGGTGGTCGAAATGCACAAAATATAATCATAGATCATTGTTCGGTAAGTTGGGCTACAGATGAAAACATCTCGTTTTATCGTGTCAAAAATCTTACAATTCAATGGTCTATCATATCAGAAGCTCTTAATAAATCTATCCATGTAAAAGGAGCGCATGGTTATGGTGGAATTTGGGGTGGTGAGCCTGCAAGTTTCCACCACAATCTAATTATGAGTAACAATAGTCGAAATCCTCGTTTTAGTGGGTCAGAATCAACGATGAATCCTGAAGATGAAATGGTTGATTTTCGTAATAATGTAATTTTTAATTGGGGCGCAAATTCTATTTATGGCGGAGAAAAAGGAAAATATAATTTGATTAATAATTATTTCAAATCTGGACCAGCCACAAAACATAAAAATAGAATTGTAAATCCTTCTATTCCATATGGTAAATTTTATGTCAACGGAAATTTTGTAAAAGGTTATGCTGATATAACAGCAAATAACTGGAATGGCGGTGTACAAGCCGATGAACCTTTAAAAGCAAAAGCTGAAACTGAATTTGGTAAAAATGAAATTATCACTCATTCTGCTGAAAATGCCTACAAAATGGTTCAAGCACATGCGGGAGCAAGTTTAAAACGCGATGAAGTTGATAATCGATTAATTGGTTATTTAACAAACGGATATCCAAAAAATATGACCGGAATTATCGATAGTCAAACAGAAGTTGGCGGATTTCCTACGTTAAAAACATACAATATTCCTACAGATACAGATCAGGATGGAATGGACGATGAATGGGAAAAAAGAAATAATTTGAAAGTTGGCATTAACGATGCAAACGGTTACAATTTATCAAGTCAATATACCAATTTAGAAGTTTATGCAGAATCATTAGTTTCAGAAAAGATTAATTCAGCGAATAACAAAGTCAAAGATTATGATTTTATTGTAGCGAAAGATGGTTCAGGGCAATTCAAAACTATTCAAGAATTAATTGCTGCACTACCCGATTTTAGTCGAGTTCCTGTAAAAGTTTTGATTAAAAATGGTGTTTACAAAGAAAAAATCACCTTACCTCCTTCTAAAACGATGATTAATTTTATTGGTGAAGATCAACACAAAACCATTTTGACGTATGATGATTACGCATCAAAATTAAATAATATTGGTCAAGAAATTGGAACATCTGGTTCGGCTTCATTTTTTATTTTTGGAGATAATTTTTCAGCCGAAAATATAACATTCGAAAATAGCGCAGGCGAAGTTGGACAAGCTGTTGCTGTTCGCGTTGATGCAGATAAAATAAAATTTACAAATTGTCGGTTTTTAGGAAATCAAGATACGTTATATTTAGTGAAAAGCGGAAGCAGACAATATTTTAAGAACTGTTACATCGAAGGTACAGTCGATTACATTTTCGGAGCAGGAACCGCTTATTTTGAAAACTGTCAGCTAAATAATAAAGGGAAAGGATACATTACAGCGGCATCAACGACAGAAGATCAGAAATACGGTTTCGTTTTCGAGAATTGTAAGATTTCTGGGAACAATCAAGATTCTCATCATTTGGGAAGACCTTGGCGACCTTTTGCTCAAACTACTTTCATCAATTGTGACATGGATTTGTCTGTTAAAGCAGAAGGTTGGAACAATTGGGGGAAAGTTGCAAATGAATCTACAACACGCTACTCCGAATACAAATCTACAGGTAAACATATCGCAAATAAAAGAGTTAAATGGAGTCGTCAATTAACTGCTCAAGAAGCTTTAGCTTTCTCTAAAAATAATGTTTTAGGTGATTGGATCGTCAATTAAACTCCTCACTAATTTTAAAAAATAAATACGTATGAAAAAAATTATTGCCACAATAACAACATTAATCCTTGTCACTTCTTGTAGTAACAGATTGGTTCAACATGAAAACAATGGATTTACCTATTCCGAAATTTCTATAAAAGAAGGCGGAAAATGGGTAGATGGAAAAAGAGGTCACAAAGAGTACGAAGGCGGAACATTTCGAAATGTACAAGAACATACTCTTGATCCTCAGCATACCGATCATGCTTTCGATATTCGATACGAAGGTCCAGGTTGGGAAAATCAAAATGTTGGTTATCGTTTGTATTTGGATTGGAGAAATGCTGTTGATATTTTCGGAAAAAAAGTAAAAACGCAAGTTTTGCAAGATGTTGGACAAGATGGATTTGATTCTTATCACGATCCTCAGCCTTGGGGACAAGATATTCTGAAAGCTGGTAAATCGCTTGGAATTGGTGGTTTTGGACGATTAGTGAATGATACGGTTGCGCATTTGCATCAAGTTGAAAATACATATGTCAAAGTTAAAAACAGTAAAAATGTTTCGAGTTTTGAAATTGATTATTCTAAATGGAAAACTGCGGATCACACAACAGATGTAAAAGCAAAAGTTTCGATTTATCCTTATGATCGTTTTTCTAAATTTGAATTGAAAACTTTTGTCTTAACGAATGGTTTAACAACTGGTTTGGTGAAATTCAAAAATATTCCGTTGCAGCAAAAGAAAAGCGCAAATGGAAGTTGGGGATATATCGCAACCTACGGAAAACAAACTTTAGTTGACAAAAATGATTTGCTTGGAATGGCAATTTTCTATAAATCGGATGAGGTCGAAAAATTAGTAAACGGAAAAGATGATCATTTAATCGTTTTCAAACCGACAACCAAAACAATGACATATTATATTTTGGCAGCTTGGGCACAAGAGCCAAATGGACTTAAAAACGAAACTGAATTCTACAATGATTTGAATTCGAAATTAGTTCAATTAGAAAAGTCTAATCGTTTATAAATAGTTGATAATGAAAAATATTTTAAAAACAACGGTTTGTGGTTTGATGATAATTTCGAGTACGTCTTGTATCAGTCAGAAAAAAAATACAGAAAATATTCTTGTCGATCCAAAGTTAAAATGGTCAGAAAGAATGGCAATTTCAGAAACTATTCGTTTCCCTGATCCTACACTTTTAGATTTTCAAAAAAAACCACGTTGGAGTTATACAAATGGATTGGTTTTAGACGCTATGTACAAAGTATATGAGCAAACAAATAACCAAACTATCTATAATTATATCTACGATTATGCAAATAGAATGATTGATTCGAATGGAAAAATTGATACGTATAAGTTCGAGAATTATAATTTAGATATGATTAAATCTGGCGACGCAATTTTTGATTTATACGAAAAAACAAAAGAAAATCGATTCAAAATTGCAATGGAAACGTTAGATAAACAATTAGAACAACAACCAACAACAACGGAAGGCGGATATTGGCACAAAAAAATCTATCCAAATCAGATGTGGTTAGATGGTGTTTACATGGCCGAACCTTTTCATGCAAAATATGCTACAAAATTTCAGAGCGCAACTGAAGCGAAAAAATCGTATGATAAAATTGTTTTACAATTTGACTTAATCGAAAAATATAACCGCGATCCAAAAACTGGTTTATATTATCACGGTTGGGACGAAAGCAGAAAAGAAAAATGGTCAAATAGTACAACAGGTCTTTCTCAACACTTCTGGTCGAGAGGAATGGGTTGGTACGGAATGGCTTTGGTTGATGTGTTAGACTATTTACCAAAAGATTATCAAGGTCGTGATAAATTAATCAAATACCTTAATCAATATGCGGAGGCAATTGTGAAGGTTCAACATTCTTCGGGAACTTGGTATCAAGTTTTGGATCAAGGAAATAGAACAGGAAATTATTTGGAAGCAACAGGTTCATCGATGTACGTTTATACGTTAGCAAAAGGTGTTAACAAAGGTTATTTACCAAAATCATACATGAAAAATGCCAAAAATGGATTTGAAGGAATTTTAAAAGAGTTTATTCAAGTCGATGAAAAAGGTATTGTAAGTTTAGAAAAATGTTGTTCTGTTGCTGGTTTAGGTGGAAATCCTTATCGCGATGGTTCTTACGAGTATTACATTAGTGAAGAAATAAGAGCAAATGATCCGAAAGGTACTGGACCATTTATTTTAGCTGCATTAGAATTAAATCGTTAATCGCCATGAAATCAACATTAATTCTCCTATCATTATTAGGATTAAATTTCTTGCCAATACACGCTCAAAAATCAAATGTCTGGATATCAGATTTAGGAAACGGAACGTACAAAAATCCTGTTTTATATGCAGATTATTCTGATCCTGATGCAATTCGTGTCGGTGATGATTTTTTTATGACAGCTTCTAGTTTTAATGAAGCGCCAGGTTTACCAATTTTACATTCAACTGATATGATTAATTGGAAATTGGTCAATCATGCCCTACCCGATGTTTTTCCTATTAAACATTTTAGTACGCCAAAAAGAGGTGATGGTGTTTGGGCGCCGAGTATCAGATTTCATAACAACGAATATTATATTTATTGGGGCGATCCAGATTTCGGAATTTACATGGTCAAAACCCAAAATCCTTTCGGAAAATGGGAAGATCCTATTTTAGTTCAAGAAGGAAAAGGTATTATTGATACGTGTCCGTTTTGGGATGAGGACGGAAATGCCTATATCGTACATGGTTGGGCAGGAAGTCGTGCAGGTGTAAAAAGTATTTTGACAATCAAAAAAATGAATGCGGAAGGAACAAAAGTCTTAGATAAAGGAAAACACATTTTCGATGGACACGAAAATCATCCAACTGTCGAAGGACCAAAAATCTATAAACGCAACGGTTATTATTACATTTTTGCTCCTGCAGGTGGAGTAGCTACTGGTTGGCAATTAGTTTTACGTTCAAAAAATATTTATGGGCCTTATGATGAAAAAATTGTTTTAGAACAAGGGAAATCCAATGTCAATGGACCTCATCAAGGTGCTTGGGTGGATACAAAAAATGGAGAAGATTGGTTCTATCATTTTCAAGATGCGGACACTTATGGACGAATTGTTCATCTTCAACCAATGAAATGGATCAACGATTGGCCCTTTATTGGTGTTGATCAAGATAAAAATGGAATTGGAGAACCAGTTTTAACGTATAAAAAACCTACAATTTCGAATAAGTCTGACATTATAAATCCTTCAGAAACAGATGAATTTAAAGAAAATGATATTGGATTACAATGGCAATGGAGCGCAAATCCTTCAATTGTTTGGTACAGTAAATTAGCAAATCAAAATTTTCTTCGTCTTTTCTCTATCAAAGTTCCAGAAAATTCGAATAATCTTTGGACGGTTCCTAATTTGTTAACCCAAAAATTTCCTGCACCAAATTTCACAGCTTCAACAAAAATAAAACTTACGCCTGAAGATGCTACAGAAGGGAAAACTGCTGGTTTATTAATCATGGGAACAGATTATCAATCTTTGGTTATCACAAATAAAAAAGATGGTTATTATTTACAATTGATTCGTGCAGAAAAAGCAGAGAAAAATAATCCAGAAAAAATTCTATCCGAAGTAAAATTAGGAACTAATGAAGTTTTCTTGAAAGTAAGAGTGAGCGAACCTAACGGAGTTTGTCAATTTAGTTTTAGTGAAAACGGAAAAAAATATACATCAATCGGAGAACCATTTCAAGCTAAACCAGGAAAATGGATCGGAGCAAAAGTTGGTATATATAGTATAAGTTCTCAAGATGCGAAACGTGGTGGTTATGCTGATTTTGATTGGTTCAGAGTAGATAAAAATGAGAAATAATGAAGACAAAACAATTTTTATATGCTTTAATTTGCTTCGTTACTTTGTCAAATTTTTGTCATGCTCAAAAAGGAAAATCAATCACCATTTTCTTAATCGGAGATTCAACTGTTGCAGATTATACAGACGATTATGATCCGGGCAAAAACTATATGAAAAACAGATATCCAATTGCTGGTTGGGGACAAGAATTTCAACCATTTTTTGCAAAAGATAGTGTACAAGATCTGAAACATTTAGCCAATAAACATATCATCGTCAAGGATAAAGCAAAAGGTGGTCGAAGTACGCGTACTTTTTTTCAAGAAGGTAGATGGCGAGAGGTTTATTCTCAACTAAAAAAAGGTGATTATGTTTTAATACAATTCGGACATAATGATGCCGCCGAAGATAAACCAGAACGATTTGTAAATTTAGAAGGTTACAAAGAATTTTTGAGATTATATGTGGATCAAACGAGAGAAAAAGGTGCAATTCCGATTATTCTAAGTCCTGTTGCAAGAAATTATCCTTGGAAAAATGGAAAGTTAGAAAATGTACATGGCGAATATCCATTTGTTGCAAAAGAAATTGCAAAAGAAAAAAATGTTGCATTCTTAGATTTAAATCAATTATCGATGGATTTTTTTAGCCAAAAAGGACAAGAATATGTAACAAAAACCTATTTCATGAATTTTGAAGCGAATTTGTACGATGCTTATCCAAATGGACAAAAAGATAATACACATTTTCAAATTGCAGGCGCAAAAGCTGTCGCATCAATTGTTTTCAAAGAATTCAAAAATATCATTCAAAACAAAACCATTAAATAATGAAAAAATACATAAAACTACTTACAGTTGCGTTAGCGGTTGTTTGTTCTTCTCATTTATCAGCTCAAGTTGATGAGAATATTTACAAAGATATTGAGTTTAATATGCCCAAAGTAAAAGAAACTTCGTTTCCAAATCGTGTTGTTTCAATTGCTCAATATGGTGCAAAATCGGACGGAATTTTCAAAAATACAGAAGCAATCAACAAAGCTATTTCAGAAACAAGTGCAAAAGGTGGAGGAAAAGTTGTTATTCCACGTGGAATTTGGTTGAGTGGTCCTATCGAAATTAAAAGTAATATCAATTTACATTTAGAAGATGGTGCTTTATTGATTTTTAGTAAAGATTTCAACGATTATCCTTTAGTTGAAACAAGCTTCGAAGGATTAAATACAACGCGTACTGCTTCTCCTATTTCTGCAAAAAATGCGCAGAATATTGCGATTACAGGAAATGGAACAATCGATGGAAATGGTGATGCGTGGCGTTTTGTAAAGAAGGGTAAAATGACAGATTCTCAATGGAAAAATCTAGTTGCGTCTGGCGGAGTTTTATCAGATGATAAAAAAACGTGGTTTCCAAGCGAAGGTTCTAAATTAGGTTATATCAGCAGTTCTAATTTTAATGTTCCTGATAAAATTAGCAAAGAAGATCTAATTAAAGTAAGAGATTTTTTACGTCCAGTAATGGTTAGTATTGTTAATTCGGATCGTGTACTTTTAGATGGTCCAACGTTTCAAAATTCACCAGCATGGAACATTCATCCGTTAATGAGTTCGAATATTATCATTCGAAATTTGAATGTTAGAAATCCTTGGTATTCGCAAAATGGAGATGGATTGGATTTAGAATCTTGTAAAAATGTGTTGATTTACAACAATACGTTTGATGTTGGTGATGATGCGATTTGTATCAAATCTGGAAAAGATAAAGATGGTCGCGATCGTGGAATTCCTACTGAAAATGTAATTATCAAAAATAACACAGTTTATCATGCGCACGGCGGATTTGTGATTGGTAGCGAAATGTCTGGTGGTGTTCGTAATGTTCATGTTTCTGGTGCAACTTTTATCGGAACAGATATTGGTTTAAGATTCAAAACGACTCGTGGTCGTGGTGGATTAATCGAAAATATTTACATCTCTAATATTGATATGATTAATATTCCTGCGCAAGCAATTGGTTTTAACATGTTTTACGAAGGAAATTCTCCGATTGTAGAAGATGATCAAAATGCAGATGACGAAAAAAGAAATGATAAAAAAGTTCCTGTAACAGAGGAAACTCCAACAATTCGAAATATATTTTTCAAAAATATTAATGTTGTAAGTTCTCACGAAGCTTTGTTTATCATGGGACTTGCAGAAATGAATATTAAAAATATTGTGGTTGAAAATTCAACTTTCGACACGAAAAAAGCTTTAAGTATTATTGACGCTGATGGAATTCAACTGAAAAATATAAAATTCAATTACAAAGAGGGAAAAGCGGTCACAATTTTTAACAGTAAAAATGTTGATTTAAGCACTACTGAATTCAAGTCAGCTACAACTCCAGAAATTAAGATTATTGGTAATGAATCTGATAAAATCAAGTTACCAAAAGCATTTGATAAGAAGAATGTAACAAGTTCTAAAGAAGTTAAAAAGAATGCAGTTATCAATTAAAAAGATTTTGTTTGTTTTTATGATGCATTTGGTGATAGCCTTCGGTCAAGTTGAGAGACCGAAGGCTTCGCCTTATACAATCGAAACGACTTACAAAAAATTAAAGAAAAATTACCCTTTTATTACGCCGATTTCTTCTAAAAACTTCGAAAACATTAATGCGTTTGAAGATATAATTTATCAAGAAAAACATCAATTAAAAGCAGATATTTATCAACCAAAAAATCAAACTAAATCCTCTATAGCAATTGTTCTTGTACATGGTGGAGGTTGGATTTCGGGTAGCAAAGAAAATCAAAAACCAATGGCTCAAACGTTGGCTTCAGCTGGTTTTGTAACGATGGCGATAAATTATAGATTAAGTGATGCTGCAAAATATCCAGCTCCTTTAGAAGATATGGATGATGCGGTTAATTATTTGAGAAAGAATCGTAAAAAACACAAACTCGATCAATCGAAAATCGTTATTCTTGGCGCTTCTGCAGGTGCTCAATTGGCAACACTTTACGGCGTAAAATCAAAGAAAATTGCTGCAATTATCAATATTGATGGAATTGTTTCTTTTATTCATCCCGAAGCTGAAGAAGGTACTTATGCCAGTTATTTTTTCGGTTATACGAAACAAGATAATTTTGAACTTTGGAAAGAAGCTTCGCCTTTAGAATATGTTACTTCTAAAACGCCTCCTACTCTATTTATCAATAGTTCGCAACCGAGATTTCGAGCTGGTAGAGATGATATGATGAAAAAATTAAGCGATTATCATATTCTAAATGAAGCATACGAAATTAAGAATTCGCCTCATTCTTTTTGGTTGATGAATCCTTGGTTTGATGAAACGAAAGACTACATTATTGATTTTTTAACGAAACGATTTAACAAATGAAAATCATTCAATTCATTTTTATAGTTTGTTTACATTTCATCTATACTAATGTAAATGCTCAATACAAAACAATTACTGTTGCAAAAGATCAACAAGCAGATTTTACATCTATTCAAGAAGCGATTAATTCGTTGAGAGATTTAGGACCAGATCAAGCTTTGATTCTTGTTAAAAATGGCGTTTATCTCGAAAAAATTAGAATTCCTTCTTGGAAACATAAAATAAAGATAAAAGGTGAAGATTCAGAGAAAACTATTATTACTAATAATGATTTTTCAGGAAAAATAGATGGTTTAACCAATCAAAAAATGACAACCTATACTTCCTACACTTTTTTGGTTGAAGCAGATGATATACAATTAGAAAATCTCACGATACAAAACGAAAGTTGTAACCAAGGTCAAGCTGTTGCTCTGCATGTGGAAGGCGATAAATTTGTGGCAAAAAATATTCGGTTATTAGGATGTCAAGATACATTGTACACAGCTACAAATAGAAGTCGTCAATATTATCAAAATTGTTATATCGAAGGAACGACAGATTTTATTTTTGGTGAAGCAATTGCCGTTTTTGAGCATTGTACCATAAAAAGTTTGGCTAATTCTTATATTACAGCTGCGGCAACACATCAAGAGCAAGAATTTGGTTATGTTTTTTTCAATTGTAGTCTTATTGCAGAAGACAATTTGACAAAAGTTTATTTGGGAAGACCTTGGCGTCCTTTTGCCAAAACAGTTTTTATACATACCGAAATGGGAAAACATATTCTTCCTATTGGTTGGAACGAATGGAAAGGTGATGCAATGTTTCCAGATAAAGAAAAAAAAGCTTATTATGCAGAATATAAAAATAAAGGTTTAGGAAATAATCCTCAAAAAAGAGCAATTTGGTCGCATCAATTAACCGAAAAAGAAATACAAAAATATACCATCGAGAATATTTTTAACGGATGGAATCCAAAGCAGAATTAACATGAAAAAAATAATTTTATCAACGATTTTATGCTTGTTTTTTAGCATAATATTCGCACAAAAAAGAACCCTATTTCTTGTTGGAGATTCGACAATGGCGAATAAAGAAAATCCAACTAAAAATCCCGAACATGGCTGGGGACAACTTTTGCCTGAGTTAATGAATTCTGATTTAGAAATTCAGAATCATGCAACAAATGGAAGAAGTTCCAAAAGTTTTAGAACAGAAGGAAGATGGAAAAAAGTTCAGAATCAATTGAAAAAAGGTGATTATGTAATCATTCAATTTGGACATAACGATCAAAAAATTGAAGATTCTGTTCGTTACACAAATCCTGTCACTCAATATCGCGCAAATTTGGAACAATATGTTACAGAAGCACGAGCAAAAGGTGCTATTCCGATTTTAATGACTTCTATTGTTCGTCGAAATTTTAATGAAAAAGGCGTTTTGGTTGACACTCACGGTTTATATCCTTTGATTGTGAGAAGTGTTGCAAAAGATTTGGATGTTCCGTTTGTTGATATGCAATATTTGACAGAGAAATTGGAAATAAAATATGGTCCAGGAAACTCTAAAAAATTGCATTTACATTATCAACCAAATGAAATTGATTATTATCCAAAAGGCAAAAACGATGATACTCATCTATCAAAACTTGGAGCCGAAGAAGTTTCGAAATTAGCTGTTAAAGAACTGATCATACTAAATATCGGCTTAGAGAAATATATTAAAAAATAAGTTTTTAGTTTTCATTCTAAATCAATACCCCTCAACAAGAAATTTTGAAGAGGGGTATTTTTGTATTTTAAAAACTAAATCTTAGGTTCTTGTTGACTCAAACAATGGAAAGATCCTAGTCCCCAAATAATATCTGTAGAATCTATTCCTACAACTTTACGATCGGGGAAACATTTCTGAATAATATCCAAAGCAATTGCATCTTTTGCACAACGATAAGTTGGTACAATGACAGATTTATTCGCAATATAAAAATTCGCATAAGAAGCAGGTAAACGCTCACCTTCGCAATAAACCGCATCCGGCATTGGCAATTCAATAATGTTTAATGGACGTCCATCTCGTAATTTCATTTCTTGCAATTGGCGAAGATTCACTTGCAACAATTCGTAGTTATCATCCGATTCATCTGTTTCAACAACCGTCAAAACTGTATCTTCATTTACAAAACGAATTGTATCATCAATGTGTCCATCCGTATCATCACCAACAATTCCGTCTTCTACCCATAGAATTTGCGAAACTCCGTAATAATTTCTTAAAAATTCTTCGATTTGTTCTTGCGAATAATCTGGATTACGATTTTCATTCAGTAAACAAGATTTTGATGTCATCAACGTATCTTTTCCATTAAATTCGACCGAACCTCCTTCCATAATAATTCCAGGATGAAAAACAGGAAGATTAAATTCTGCACCAATTCTTGTTGGCACAACATCGTCATTTTCAAAAGGTGGATATTTTCCTCCCCACGCATTGAATCCCCAATCAACAATAACTTTTGGGTTATCAGGATTGTTTTTATTCAATAAAAATGCAGGACCATGATCGCGACACCATGCATCATTTGTTTCATTAAAATAAAACTCAACTTGTGACAAATCTGCATCCGTTTTTTCGATAAAAGACAACGCAAACACTTTCATTTCTTCATCTTTCACATTAATACGAACCTTTTCACCTTTCGATAATTCAGCAATAAATTCAGCATAAGCTGGATAAATTAACTGAATACGATCTGGCCAAGATTCTTCTTTGTGCGGCCAAGACAACCATGTTGCTTCGTGTTCTTCCCATTCGGCAGGAAATCTATATCCTAAATCTTTTGGGAATTTTGATGTATCTATAGTGTTCAATTTTATTTCTTTTCTAAAAGTTTAAACGTATTTTCGATATGTCCAGTAACTTTCCAATTATCATGACCTGGAATAACTTGTTTAATTTTTGGATGTTTTGTAACTAGTTTCTGTACTGTTTTTGGCCATTCAGTAACATTTGCTTCACCTGTGTAACCTAAATTTACAGCGTCAGCACCTTTTATCAAACAACCTCCATTCAGCACTTTATATTTTGGAAACCAAACCACAACATTATCAGAAGTATGTCCTTCACCAAAATATTCAACAACAAATTTTTCATTACCAAATTTGTATGTTTTTCCTAATTCAATCTCAAATTTTGATGTCGCTTTTCCTTCTTTTTTTAATTTAGAATTGGTTAAAGAAGTTGCATAAGTAGGAATATTCAAATCATTATAAAAACTTAAATCTCCTGCTCTATCATCATGCGAATGTGTTGCAAACACAGCGATAACTGGCAAATTATACTTTTCTTGTAACATATCATTTAATTCTTGATATTGCGATTTCTGCCAAGGAACATCAAACAAAACGATTCCTTTATTCGTTACCAAATACATTCCATTTGCATTATACTCAACACCATTAAACGAATTGAATGTTTGATAAACAAATAAATTGTTATTAATCGGATCAATCTGAATTGGTTTTATTTGACCAAATGCAAAACTTCCTATCAATGCTATAAGTGAAAATAATTTCTTCATTAATCCTCGTCTATAAAACGTTTTGTAATTGGTTGATAAGAATCGATGCGGCGATCTCTTAAGAAAGGCCAGTGTTTACGGAAGAAATCAGATTCGTTCAAATCCAATTCAACCACTTCTGTTTCCTCTTTATCATGCGTTGCTAAGTACAACAATTTTCCCTGCGCATTTGTCGCAAAAGAGCCTCCCCAGAACTTCATTGCTCCATCTTGCTCAAAACCAACACGATTTACAGAAATAACCGGAACTCCATTCGCAACCGCATGTGAACGCTGAATTGTTTGCCAAGCATTGTATTGATCTTGATTTGTTTCTTCGTCTTGCGTCGTATCCCAACCAATCGCAGTAGGATAAAATAAAATTTCTGCTCCCATCAATGCTGTTATACGAGAAGCTTCTGGATACCACTGATCCCAACAAATTAACACTCCAATTTTTCCAAATTTAGTATCAAAAACTTTGTAACCTAAATCACCTGGAGTAAAATAGAATTTTTCATAAAACGCAGGATCATCTGGGATATGCATTTTGCGATATTTTCCTAAATATTGTCCATCAGCATCTAAAATAGCGGTTGTATTGTGATATAAACCTTGCGCACGTTTTTCGAATAATGAAGCGATAATTACCACTCCCAATTCTTTAGCTACAACTGATAACGCATCTGTTGATGGTCCAGGAATTGCTTCTGCTAAGTCGAAATTATCGTAATCTTCTACGTCACAGAAATATAATGAGGTAAACAATTCTTGCAAACACACAATTTGAGCGCCTTTTGCAGCTGCTACTTTTACTTGCTCTATTGCTTTGTTTAAATTTTCTTGTTTGTTATTAGTACAAGTCATTTGTACCATTCCAACTTTAACTTTTGCCATTTTATAAATAGGTCTAAAAATAAAAATGAATAATAATTACAAAAATAGCGAATTTAGTAGGATTTAATCTATTAGAATTTATATTTAAGAATATTTTATGTTTCAAATGTGATGAAATTTAAATTTCTATCAATCTATCTAGCAATGCTATTTTGAGAACAGATTTAAGAAAATTTTAAAAAAAGTTTACCTAAATATTATAATTTTTAACAAGTCTTTATTAAATTGTAACTTCTAATTTTGTCGCGTAATAATTTAAAACATGAAAAAATTAATTGCCCTTTCTTGTCTTTTTAGCGGAATATTTATTTCAGCTCAAAGTCAAGAAAGTTACATTTTAGCAGAAAATTCTGCCTCTTCATCCACTTCTATCTCTACAAAAAAAGTAACTTATGACGATCATTTAATGGCAGCAGAATCATTCAACATTCCAATCGTGAAGAGTTTTGATGATATTGAAGGTTTAGTTGCTACAAAAAAATTAGTTGCAATTCCTGAAGAAGGAAATGGGTACACAATTGAGAAATTAACACACAGTAAAGCTTTTTTAAATAACAGAGCAAAAACTGTGTTGGAACGAATTGCTTCAAAATTTCTGGACGAAAACAATGCTACAATTACTGTAACTTCGCTTACCCGTTCTGAAGAAAGTCAAGCAAGTTTAAGACGAGTAAATAGCAATGCAGCAAAAGGCGAAAGTTCTCATAACTATGGTGCTTCTTTTGATTTGTCGTATACAAAATTCAATAATAAATATACGTATAGCAAAACTCATCGTGATAATTTAGAAGCGATTTTAAAACAATTGCAAGAAGACGGTAAAATTTACTATATCAAAGAATATAGACAACACTGTTTTCATGTAACGGTTCGTAATCCCGATCAATTTAAATCAACAACAATGTAATATATAAAAGTTCTTTTCTATTTTTGCAGAAGAGAATTGAATCATGAAACAATTTTTAACAACTTTTTTTATTTGCTCTTCTTTATTCGGTTACGCTCAATCTCGAGTTATTATAGAACCTTCTAAAGAATATGTTCAGCATTTGAATGCCGCAAAATCTCATAAACTTGAGCTAATTGATGGTGATAAAAAGTTGAACAAATATATCAATCAAGGTAAATTGGTTAAAATAAAACAACGTGGTTATGGTTGGCGAGTTGGTGATTTAACGCATAGTCATTCGTATCTTATTCCAAAAGGTCGAGATATTTTGACAAGTATTGCAAGAGATTTTGTAAAAACAACAGGTCAAAATTTTTTCGTTGTTACATCAATGACACGAACGCTACATGATCAAAATCGTTTGAGAGGAATTAATAAAAATGCTTCTTCTAATGATAGTTCACATAATTTTGGTGCTGCTTTTGATATTTCTTATGTTAGGTTTAATCATAAAATTAGACCTGATTCTAAACTAGAAAAAGAGTTAGAACAAGTGCTAAAAAATTATGTTAGAACAGGTAAAATTTACTACGTAAAAGAATCTAAAATTAGATGTTTTCATATTATCGTTCGGAATTATTAAATTCTGAACGATTTTTTTTTGTTTGTAAATAATAACTATACAATAATCCTATAAACACAAACAAACTACAAAAACCAAATAAGTTTGACATTCCAAACAAACTGATAACACCACCAATTAGAGGACCTGTAATTCCCAATGAGATATCAATAAACAAGCCATACGCAGCTACAGCAGCTCCTTTACTATTATCTGAAACCAAAGCAACAGCCTCTACTCCCATCGCAGGAAAAACCAATGAAAAACCAATTCCTGTAATACCTGCACCAATAAGAGCGATAAAAGAATTTGGCGCACTAAAAAGAATTAATAAACCTATCGTTTCGACTATCATGCAAATAATTCCAACTTTTAATCCTCCTAATGTATTAATTGAACTATTAAAAAATAATCGTCCTACAATAAACAATAAACTGAAAACACTTAAACATAAAGCTGCATTCGACCAACTATAAAAGTCGTAGTAAAGTGTTATAAAATTAGAAATTCCTCCAAATCCAAGACCTGCAAGTGCTAAACAAATTCCAAAAGGAGCCACTGTTTTCAATACACTTATAAATGGTTGCGGAACTTTTGAAACTGCAGTTAATATATTCTCTTTATTTCTAGCTAAAAAATAACCTATAATCGCACAAACAATACTAAACAAACCAATAAAACCAAGTCCAAAATATTGATTTAAGATAACTCCCAATGGTGCTCCAATTGCCAATGCACCATAACTAGCAACACCATTATAAGAAATTGCTTTCGCTGTATGTTGTTGTCCAATTTTTAAAATTGCCCAGTTTATTGGACTTCCACCTACCATTCCTTCTGCTGCACCAGTAACCAATCTCGCAAGTACAAGAATAGCTATTGACAAAAAATGATTGTTTCTTGTGAAGTAACAAAAGTATAATAAAACTCCTGCTAAAATAAACAAACTCATACTCAATAAAACGGCTGGTTTAGGACCTTTTGTATCTACGATTTTTCCCGCATAACCTCTCAATATAAAAGTTATCACATATTGCAAACTAATTACAATACCCGCTACAAGCTCAGTAAAACCTAATGTTTTTGTAATAAAAATAGGTAAAATAGCCAACGGTAAACCTATAAGTAAATAACCTATAAATGAAAAACTTACATAACCTATAATTTGCATGAAAATTTGTCGTGAACTCATGCTTAATTTCTCTTCCATAACATAATGCAATCGGTTGCAAATTTAGAATATTTAATAATCAAAGACAATTATTCATCCATTATTAAATTTGAAAATATATTATTCTTATTTACTTAAATTTAATCTTTACTTATTGTTGTGTTAATCCGAATACCGCATAAAATATAGAATTTTAACATCTACAAAACAAGAAATTCACACAATGAAAAAAATCGTATTATCGCTAGTATTATTTGGAAGTTTTTATACTTCTGTCAACGCTCAACAACTTGCTAAAGGAATTGTTTTTGAAGATAAAAATCAAAACAATAAATTCGATAAATCAGAAAAACGTTTGGCAAACGTGCAAATTAGTAACGGAAAACAAGTTGTTTCGACAAATGATAAAGGAGAATATCAAATCGAGATTGATAACGAAACTATTTTGTTTGTCATTAAACCAACAAATTACAAAATTCCTACAAACGAATTCAATCAGCCACAATTCTACTACATCAACAAACCTAATGGCTCTCCAAAATTAGAATATGCAGGTTCTGCTCCGACTGGAAATACTCCAAAGAGTATTGATTTTGCTTTAATTCCTACAAAAGAAAACGAAAAATTTTCGGCTTTAATTTTTGGTGATCCTCAAGCTTATACAGAAGAAGAAATCGAGTATTTCTCTAAAGGTGTAATTGATGATGTTAAAGGAATTAAAGGAATGGAATTCGGACTTTCTTTAGGAGATTTGGTTGGTGATGATTTGAATTTGCATCCATCTTATATAAAAGCTGTTTCGAAAGTTGGTTTACCTTGGTACAATGTTATGGGAAATCACGATATGAATTATGATGCAAAAGAAGATCAATATTCGGATGAAACGTTCGAGAAAAATTTCGGTCCAAATAATTATTCATATAATATCGGTAAAGCACATTTTATTGTTTTAGATGATATTTTATATCCAGATCCTCGTGATGGAAAAGGATATTGGGGAGGTTTCCGTCCTGATCAATTAGAATTCATTAAAAATGATTTAAAATTTGTTCCAAAAGATCATTTAATTGTTTTAGCATTTCATATTCCGTTGCGTGACACACGTCCAGAAGATAGAAATCAATTATTCGAATTGTTAAAAGATTACCCAAATACAATTTCAATGTCTGCTCATACACATTTCCAAGAACAGATTTTTTATGCAAATCAAGATGGTTGGCAACAACAAAAACCTCATCACGAGTACAATGTTGGAACAACTTCTGGTGATTGGTATTCGGGACCGAAAGATGCAAAAGGAGTTCCGGCCTCTACGATGCGTGATGGTACACCAAAAGGTTATGCTTTTTTACATGTAGATGGTAATCAATATAAATTTGATTATAAAGTTGCAAATTCACCAAAAGAAAAACAAATCGACCTGTACCACACAAAAAAAGTAAAAGAAGGTAAACGCAATCGTGCTTTTTTATATGCTAATTTCTTTATGGGACATGAATCAAATAAAGTTGAATATCGTGTAAATAATGGTGAATGGAAAGAGATGAATTGGGATCCAACAGTTGATTACAATTATATGGAAACCATCATGAAAATTGATAATGCAGAAATTACAAATATTGGTAACAGACCTTCTGCTCCAGAAATTTCGAAACATATTTGGTCAGTTCGTTTACCGAATAAACTAAAAGTTGGAACTTATCCAATTGAAGTTCGCGCAACCGATTTGTACGGAAACACTTTTACAGAAAAATCTTCTTTCGAAGTTATTAAATAACCGTTTTATACACATCTTGATAAGCCACTTCTTTTGAAGTGGCTTTTTTAAATAAAATATTTTACAATTTATTCATGTTAAATAAAAATCAATAAACCTTTATTCAAATGTAAAACTAATATCAAGACCTCTATTTTAGTAATGTTTACTTAAAAATCTCTTAACCATGAGTTAAACAACTTCATAAAAAGAAGTTCTAGTTTTGTTAAAATTTTTAACACATAAACATTTCACATTTACAGCTATGAAACAATTAAAATTACCACTACTTCTACTAGGTGGATTTTTAAGTTTACACGCCAATGCTAAAACTTACACCGGAACAGATTATCATCAATCGATTTCTCAAGATCAAAATCCAATCAAAGGTCAAATCGTTGATCAAAACGGATTAGGAATTGCAGATGTAGAAATCATCATCAAGGGAACATCTTTTAAAACATTTACAGACGGAGATGGTTTTTTCGAATTTGTTTCAGTAAATGTTGCTCATCCTACATTATTGGTAAATTCATCTCAACACAAATTTATTGAATACACACCGAAAGATATTTCTCAAGTAAAAATTACTTTACAAGAAGAATCTAACCAACTGAATGAGGTAATTGTAACTGCTTTGGGGATAAAGCGAGAGCAGAAAAAATTAGGATTTGCTCAACAAAATATAGGTTCGGAAGAACTTGCAACAGCAGAAGCGAATAACTGGTCTTCGGGATTGAAAGGAAAAGTAGCTGGTCTTAATATTATTTCTGGAGGAAATGGACCAATCAATTCTCAGCAAATTATTTTGCGCGGAGCAAATTCAATCGACCAATCAAAAAATTACGCTTTAATTGTCATCGATGGTGTTCCAATGAGTACAGAAATGACTTCTTCTGGAAACAATACTGCTTACATGGGCGATGATTCACCTATCGATTTTGGTAACGGTATTTCTGACATCAATCAAGCAGATATCGAAAGTGTAACCGTTTTAAAAGGTCCTTCTGCAGCGGCTCTTTATGGAAACAAAGCTGCAAATGGAGCTTTAATTATAACAACAAAATCAGGTAAAAAAGGTAAACAATTAGGTTTAGAATATAAATCAACTGTAGCTATTGACGTTATTAACAATTGGCCAGATTTTCAATATGAATATGGTCAAGGAACTGGAAAAAGTTTCGATAAAAACGGCAATCCTTATTACTCATATCAAACCTCAGCAGATGGACCAAATACAGGAAGTACTTCTTCTGCATTCGGACCAAAATTTGACGGACAATCATTTTTTCAATATGATCCAACTTTAGAAAAACAAGGGGCTGAAAGAACTTTATGGCGTGCGTATAAAGATAATAGAAAAGGGTTTTGGCAAACTGGTTTCACTTTCAGTAATGCAGTTACACTTTCTGGTGGAAATGACAAAGGAAGTATGAGAGCTTCTATTGGACATCAGAAAAATAGCTGGATTATGCCAAATACAGGCTACGAAAATTATACTGCTGCTATTAATGGAAACTATCAAGTAAGTGATCGCATCAAAGTTTCGACTGCCTTAAACTATACTCGCAAAACAAGTGATAATTTACCAGGAACTGGTTACAATAACGGATCTATTGCTTATTTTATGATCTTCCAAAATCCAAACGTAGATTTAAATTGGTACAAACCAATTTGGAAAAAGGATTTCAATGGAGTAAAAATGATTCGCCCATTTAGTTCATACATGGACAATCCTTATGCTATTGCTTACGAAGCTGTTAATCCAATGAGTAGTAATCAAATTGTTGGAAATATTAGAGCAGATTTTAAATTAAGCAATAAATTAAGCTTAATGTTACGTCCTGCAATTAATACCTATACTCAATTGCGCGAACAAAAACGTCCATTTGATATGAATCGTACGCCGAATGGATATTACAAAAGACAAGACATATCTAAAACTGAAACAAATATCGATTTCTTATTAACTTATACTGATAAATGGGGAGATTTTGGTTTCAATGCAAATGTTGGAGGTAATAGAAAAAATTATGAATACAGAAATTTAACGGCTTGGGTAAATGGTTTAGCTTCGCCTGGAGTTTATAAACTTTCGAATGGATTAACTTCTCCTTTTGCAAGAACGTATGATTCTAATTTAAAAGAAAATTCATTATATGGAATGGCTTCATTTGGTTGGAAAGACATGATTTTCGTTGATTTTACAGGTCGTAACGACTGGAATTCTTCTGTTGCAGTAAAATATAGCTCATTCTTTTATCCTTCAGTCTCTTCAAGTTTTATTCTGTCAGATTTATTCAAAATAAAAGGACCTATTAATTACTTAAAATACCGTTTATCATTTGCAAAAGTTGGTAACGGAGGTACAACAGGTTGGACAAATAGATATTACGATCAAAGCGATTTTACAGCATCTGCAGTAGTACCTGGAAGATTATTTAATCCTGATATTAAACCTGAATCTACAACATCATGGGAAACTGGTTTCGAGGCTTTATTATTCAAGAAAAGATTAAGCTTAGATTTTACAGTTTATCAACAAAGTACAAAAAATCAAATCTTCGAATTACCAAATGATATCACAACTGGCTATTCAAGAAGAGTGGTAAATGGAGGAGAAATTGAAAACCGAGGAATTGAAATAGCAGCTACGTATTCTCCAATTAAAAGTAAAGATTTTGAATGGAAAATGATTGGAACTTGGTCTAAAAATGAAAACAAAGTAAAATCTTTAGTAGAAGGAATAGAAGGTGATCAAATGATTCTTGGTCAATCTGGAACAGTTTATCAAATTGCTAAAGTTGGCGGTTCTTCTACAGCTCTATATGGTGAAAAATTTGTAAGAAACGATGCGGGACAAATCATTTATGATGCAAAAACAGGTGTTCCACTTAAAAATGGATTAATAGAATATGTTGGAGACGCAACACCTAAATGGAGAGCAGGTTTCACAAATGAAATCAAATTCAAAACATTGCGTTTCAGTTTTACATTAGACGGACAATATGGTGGAATTGTCTATTCACAAACTTATCACAAAATGATGGAGCAAGGAAAATTGGCAGATTCTTTACCTGGTCGAGAAGATGGTTACATCATTGGAAATGGTGTTGTATTGAATGCTGACGGAACTTATTCTCAGAATACAACAAAAACTGATGTAGCGACTTATTATAAAGAATATAACCGAAGAGCAAACGTCGAATCTAATTCTTTCGATGCATCATATTTAAAATTAAGAGATGTTAGTTTAACGTTCGATTTCCCTAAACGATTATTATCTAAAACAGGTTTAGAAGCTTTATCTCTAACTGTATATGGCCGCGATTTATTTACTATTAGTGATTTCCCTTTATACGACCCTGAAACAGCATCATTAAACGGAAGTACATATGTTCCTGGAGTTGAAATGGGACAAATGCCTTCAACTGCAACGTACGGAATTACATTAAAAGCTTCGTTATAATTTACAACATTCAATTTATTAAAATGAAAAAGATTTCAATCAAACTATTTTTCGCCTTAACCATTATATCAACTACTTTCTCTTGTACAAATGATTTTGAGAAAGCTAACGAAGATCCTAACTTAATCACTGAAATAAATTCTGGTTCAGTTTTAAATCCTGTTATTTATGATTTAGCAGAAAACAACGTATTAAAAAACTACGATATCACAGCGCAATTAATGCAAGTTCATTTTCCTTATCCAAGTAATGCAATGGGACTTCATCGCTACGACGTAACCAATGGAACAGGTAATTCTACTTGGAATAATGCGTATAAAAATTTGGTGAATTTAGAAGAAATGCTAAAAGTTTCTCAAAAAGCAGGAGATGTAAATTACGAGGCAATCGCGCTTACATTACGTTCATTAGTTATTTCTAATTTAACTGATATGTTTGGTGACGTTCCTTTTTCTGAAGCTGCAAAAGCAGAAGAAGGAATTACAAAACCAAAATTTGATCGTCAAGAAGATATTTACAACCAATTAATAAACGATTTAGAACAAGCAAATCAGTTATATGTGACTAATTTGGGATTAAAATATGGTAGTGATATATTATTCCCAAGCAGTGAAAAAAATATCAATATTACACGTTGGAAAAAATTCACCAATTCATTAAAAATGAGATTATTGCTAAGAATCTCTAATCGTGACGCTTCTGCATTAACAGAGATCAAAAAAATGATCGACAATCCGACAACTTATCCAGTTTTCGAAACTGAATCTGAATCTGCTATCCTACAAATTTCTGGTTTAGCACCAAGTTTATCGCCTTGGCCAAGAGAACAAGATTATAGAGATAGTCGTACATTTACCGAATTTTTTGTAGATAAAATGAACGAAACAAACGATCCTCGTTTACCATTTTTAGTGAACAAAGCTTCTAATCTTGATGGTTCTTCATTAGGTTATAAGGGTGTTCCTGCTGCTTATGAAGGAAATAGTTCAGATTTTAAATTCAATCCTTCATCACCGAATAATGCAATTGTTGTTGCACCTATGAAAATTCCGTTGATGACTTATGCAGAAGTAGAATTTATTAAAGCCGAAATTGCTCAAAAAGGATTAGGTGGCGATGCAAAAACACATTATGATAAAGCTGTAAAAGCTGCTGTACAATTATGGACGAATATCGAGCCTACTGCTGAATTTATGGCACAAGAAAAAATTAAATACAACAATACGTTAGAACGTATCATCGATCAAAAATATTTTGCTTTATTCTTTACAGATTACCAACAATGGTTTGAATATAAAAGAACTGGTTTTCCAAAATTACCGACAACTTCTACCATGTTGAATGATCAGAAAATGCCTCGACGTTTACTTTATCCAACAAGTGTCAGAAATTACAACCCTGAAGGCTACCAACAGGCCATTCAACAAATGGGACCAGATAACATCAATACGCGTGTTTGGTGGGATGTAAATTAATTGCATACATTCCACATTTAATAGAAAACGACCTTGTAATTAAGGTCGTTTTCGTTTTATTTGTATCTTCACTAAAAATATCTTTATGCATATAGAAGAGTTAAGAGAGTTTTGTTTAGGACTTCCATTGGTCGAAGAAAAATTTCCTTTTGATCAATCTACTTTGGTCTTTTATATCGCTGGAAAAATGTTTTGCCTTTGTAATATTGACGATTTTGATTCTGTAAATATCAAATGTGATCCAGATAATGCAATCGAATTACGCGCAACTTTCGAAGCTGTAATTCCTGGTTATCACATGAACAAAAAACATTGGAATACTGTTAAAATTCATCAAGACGTGAAAAACATTCAAATCAAAGAATGGATAAAAGATTCTTATAATTTAGTCATCTTAACTTTACCAAAATCTAAACGTCCTAAGTTGATTTAATTCTCTGTTTTCACCAACAATTCACCTATTGTTTTTGATTTCAGTTCTGTTTCTCGCCATTCATTTTCAGGAATAGAATCGGGCATAATACCTCCTCCTACATACAAATTTACTTTATTAGAATAGATTTTTGCACATCTAAGATTAACAAAATACTCCGATTCTGTTTTATTTTGAAAGCCCATAAAACCTGCATAAAAAGTACGATTATAGCCTTCGTTTTCGAGAATAAAATCTTTTGACAGATCCTTTGGCATTCCTCCTACAGCAGGCGTTGGATGCAAAGCTTTCAACAAGTCATACAGCTGAGATTTGTCTTTTAATTGAGCTGAAATAAATGATTTCAAATGTTCAAAAAATCCTGCATTTACCGAAAATGGTCCGTCCACATCAATGTAAGAAGTATAAGGTTCTAAAGTTGACGAAATATAATCAGTTACTACTTGTTGTTCGTGATATTCTTTCTCTGTCCATTCATCTTCTTTTGCTTTTGTTCCAGCTAAAGAAACAGTTTGTATAAATTGATTATTTTCTTTCAATAAAAGCTCTGGCGAAGCTCCAATCCAACAACCTTCTTCTGTATCAAATCGCAAATACACATAGGCATTTGGATAATGTTGATGTAAATTTTTAAAAGTTTCAACTAAATTAATATTCGTTTCTGGAAGTGAATTGATTCGACTAATTACAATTTTTTTAGTTGGTGAATCACTTTGTAATTCTTCAACTGTTTTTTGAATTAAATCAATATAATTTTCATACGAAATTGCTTCATTTTTGTTTGATTCTGGTAAAGAAAGTTCAAAATTTGGTAATTCATTTATTCCAATATCTATAACCTCATTATCATTAAATTCAACCAATTTTGTATTATCGAAACTATTACAAATAAACTTGTTATCCGATTCAAAATCTTTATTTTCCCACAACTCCACTTGTGTAGAATTTGGTTTTCTAAAAAGAAGAAAAGGTTCTTGATTCTGAATTAATCTTTCAAGTTTATCTTGAAATTTTTTAAACATGTTTTTTAGAAATAATAGCGTTTGTTAAATGTGTATAACAGATTAATTTATCGTTTTCATCTTTGATTTCAATCTTAATCAAATGCGAAGTACGACCTTGTTTTACGACTGTTGCATGCCCAAAAATTGTTCCTTCCTTTTTTGGACGAAGATGATTTGCGTCAACATGTTGACCAACCGCCACAAAATCATCCGAATGTAAAATAATATTTGACAATGTACTTCCCAACGTTTCCGCCAAAACGATAGAAGCGCCTCCATGCAATAACCCAAATGGTTGATGAACTTTAGGCGTAACAGGCATTTTTCCTGATAAAAAATCTTCTCCAACTGCCGTAAATTCTATATCTAAAGTTTCAAGTAATGTATTTTTCGAAATTTCATTGAACTTCTGTAAAATATCTTGTTCGTTCATAATTTAATGTATTTTTGGGTTATAAAGTGCTGGATGTTTTGCCCTAACTTTTTTGTAAAAATCTTGAATTTCATCCATCACATCTTCTAAAGTTCTGTTTTCTGTTTCTACAATTTTTGAAATTCCAGCTCTTTTTTTCTTGAAATCACAATAAGCCAAAACAATCGGAACATCTGCTTTTTGCGCGATATAGAAAAATCCATTTTTCCACTTTTCTGCACGAGAACGCGTTCCTTCTGGTGTATTAATTAAATATAATTTATCTGATTCTTTCAAAATATCTGAAGCAAAATCGACCATATTATGTCGTTGAGAACGATCAATTCCGATTCCGCCCATTTTCTTTATAAAATATCCATACCAAGGTTTTGTCCAAGCATCTTTGATAAACATTTTCATTGGAATTCCCATTTGCCAAAAAGCCAAAATAGTATAGTAAAAATCCCAATTGGAAGTGTGCGGAGCGCAAACCAAAACGCATTTATCTACTTTCGATAGATCGAGATGATTATCTAATTTCCAACCTCCTAATGAGTACAAAAGTTTGCCTAAAATTTTTTTCATAAAATGATGCTTTATGCATTTGCAAACATACAAAACTCGAAACGGATATTAGTCAATGTAACCAAAAATAAAAAGAGACATTCCGAAATGAAATGTCTCTTTTTGAATATTATTAATTAAAATACTTCCTAAGTCTATGCAAAGAAATCAACGATTATTTGAATGATTTCTGTAGTTAATGTTAATAGAATCTGTATCATCTTTATAGTGTATTTCTTGGTTTGATTTTTCTTTTTTGTTTTCAGTTCTTGGTAAATTTAGTCCTACTGAACCGTCTTTACTTTCGACACGAATACCATTTTTATCAATTCTAACTCTCGCCGAATCGTTTCCGTCATTCAAATTTATGTTTACATCCTCTGAATCAAGATTAATATCGTCCTCAGAATCTGAATCTTTTTGACAATTCAAACATACGAATTTTTTTCCATTATATCCAATAAATTTATTCTTCAAATCGTATAAATAATCACGATCATTATCATTATTAATAATTGTTATTCGATCAGTGTTATTCGTGTGAATTAATTTGTTCTTAGGAACATACAATTTGATATCAACCGTTTGATTTCTAAATTTACCATCTTTAGGAATTTTAATAAACTCATCTAAATAAAGTTTATTTCCATTTAATTCGTAATTATATCTAATTGCTTCTAAATTGCGTTTTGCTTCTTCTTTGCTTCCTCCTTTAGAAGAATAAGTTACTTGAACATGAAGTTTATCGTCTGTACTTTCTTCAATCTCAAAAATATCATCAATTGGAATGATTAAGTTTCCATCAGCATCAATTAATTGATCTAAATCGTTAAAAGTTTTGAACTTTAAGTTACCTTCATTATTTTCTCTAAAATAAACTTGTAAGGTATCAGAAGGAATAACATAACTTTTTTCTTGTGTCATTTCAACTGAGTTTCTAAATTTACTTGCTGTACTTACAGAAATTCCGATGATTGCAAATAATGCAACAAACCAAAGAGCGATTGATCCAAAGATGACAGCTTTGCTTACTTTTACTTTATTCCAGAAACATTTTACACCTAAAATTGTCAACAAAATACCTGGAATTACCATTAATATTCCTCCAAATATTTTGGCTGCCATGCTCATCCATTCCTCTTCAACAAGATAACCGAATAATTCTGTTGGCATTTCTGTCCAAGTAGTAAAGAAGAAAAAGAATCCTCCAATGATTAATCCAATTCCTGAACTTAGAATGATAAATCCGATGAACCAAAGTAAAATTCGACCAAAAACACCAAAGGCTCCGCCTAATTTATTACTTAATTCTTTGCTTCCACTTACAACAGCTTCACTAGCTTGTTCTACGTTTTTTTTTAATGTATCAATGTTTGCTGGTTGTCCGTACATCTGTAACTTCTCTGATGTTGTTTTTGCTTTTGGAACAAAAATTAACAAGATAAAATAACAGAATACCACTAAGAAAAATGATACACCTGCTGTGAAAATTCCCAAAATTCCAAGAACTAACCAAATAGAACGTACAAACCAAGGATCAACGCCCATATAATGCGCCAAACCAGCAGATAATCCTGTTACAATTGTATCATCTGGATCGCGGTACAAACGTTTCGCACCAGTTTGTTGCCCACCATACGATTGATTATTTGACGAATAATTGTATGATGAATTTGTAGACGTTTTTTCGTTCTCTTCATCTTCTTCAACCTTATATTGATCTGGATGTCCCATCGTTGCAATTACAAAATTGATGTCATCTTCGTTTACGACTTCTCTAAATTTTAATCGTTCACGAAATAATTCAGAAATACGGATTTCTACATCTTCAATAATATCTTCTACACCTTCCGTACCTCTCAACGAAGTTTTTACATCTTGTAAATAGGTCTTTAATTTATTATAGGCGATTTCGTCTAACACGAAAGAAAATCCTCCTATACTTATTGATACTGTTTTATCCATTTTTCTGCGTTTCTGTGGTTACTTTATTCACGGCTTCAATTAACTGTTCCCAAGTTTCAGCTAATTCTTTTAAAAAATTTTCACCTAACTCTGTAAGTGCATAATATTTGCGAGGTGGTCCTGACGTTGATTCTTCCCAGCGATACTGTAAAAGGTCATCATTTTTTAGTCTTGTCAAAAGCGGATATAATGTTCCTTCAACAACAATCATCTCTGCTTTTTTCAATTCGTCTATGATATCAGATGCATAAGCATCTCCTTTTTTGATAATGCTGAGAATACAATATTCCAGTACACCTTTTCGCATCTGAACTTTTGTTTTCTCTATATTCATAAGAACGGCTTGTTTTATTTTGTTATACAAATATATATAAAAGTTTTAGTATTATGCAAAACAAAGTACTGAATTATTTTTAGTATTATAAATAAAAGACATACCAATCTGCCTGTTTATCGAGGTTTATTGAATTAATATTTTTTTTAAGTTTTTTAAGTTTTTTAAGTTTTTTAAGTTATTTAAGAATATTTTAAAATCGATGTTTTTTTTATGAAAAAGTACTTGATTTTACTTGAAAAAATATTAACTATCATTTAAAAATCACCTTCAAAAATCACTCATTCTACTTGAATTAGTTTTATTACCTTTGTCAAAAATCGAGCTCACACAATGAAAAAAATTATAGGAAGTGCAATGCTTTTAGGAGCATTTTTAGCTTCAGAAAGTGCTTTAGCTTGGGGATTAACAGGTCACCGAGTAGTTTCTCAAATTGCAGAACAACATATTAGCAAGAAAACTCGTAAAGAAATTACAAAAATTATTGGTCCACAAAAATTAGCGTATTGGGCGAACTGGCCAGATTTTATCAAGTCTGATGATTCTTGGAAACATGCAGATTCTTACCATTACGTAAATATTCCAGGAGATTTGGATCGTGCACAATTTGATGTTGCGCTAGATGGAACTTCTGATGATAATATGTACAAAAAAGGTTTGTTTTTGATTAATGAATTAAAAAACAACAAGAATTTAACAATCGAACAAAAACAACACGATTTATATTTCTTGATTCACATTTTGGGAGATGCGCATCAACCTTTACATGTTGGGCGTCCAGACGATTTGGGTGGAAATAGAATCAAAGTTGAATGGTTTCGCGATAAAGTAAATATTCATACCGTTTGGGATTCTAAATTGGTTGATTACGAAAACTATTCGTACACAGAATATTCTAATTTACTGGATATTGCAACGAAAGAACAACAAAAAACAATGCAAGAAGGAACTTTTGCTGATTGGATTTACGGCTCTTATATTATTGCAAACAGAATTTACGCAGGTGTTAAAATGGACGATAAATTAGGTTACCGTTATCATTTTGACAACAAAAAAACGATCGAAGATCAAATGCTAAAAGGCGGTCTACGTTTAGCAAAAGTTTTAGACGAAATTTATAAATAAATAGAATCTTTACCGAGATTTACAAATCCTGAAAATGACTTTTCAGGATTTTTTTATGTTCAAAATTTAAATTTTCGGTCATTTTGACATTTGAAAATAGTAAAAACCAGTCATTTTGTCTTAAAATATCGATTTGCACATAATTTGAATAAAGTGAAAACATGAACAATGAAATCAAAAATTTAAACATACAAGACATGAATACAGCAAGAAATAATAGAGCAAATTATTTTCCTTTTGGATTTGAAAATGCAATGCGTCCAAAATTTGAAACTTTTGTAAATTCTCAAAATCAATTTCCTGCAGTAAATATCAAAGAAAATGAAGATAGTTTCGAGATTTTATTAGCTGCACCAGGTTTAAACAAAGAAGATTTCTCTATTGAAATTGATGAAAATATTTTGAAAATTTCATCAGAATTTAAACAAAATGAAGAAGTAAAAGAAGAAAAATTTTCGAGAAAAGAATTTAATTTTTCAAGCTTCAGAAGAGCATTTACATTGCCAGAAACCATAAACGAAGATAAAATAGAAGCTTCTTATGTAAACGGAATTTTGCAATTAGTTCTACCTAAGAAAGAAGAAGCTTTACCAAAAGAAAAACGTAGCATACAAATTTCATAGATATAGTTAATTTTAGTTGGTTAGTAAATCCTCAATTCTTCGGAGTTGAGGATTTTTTGTTTAAATCAAATTTATAATTTTATCATTTCCTCAAAAACAATGTTAAAAAAAGTGACTATTTTATCGAAAACGGAATCAAAAAGTTCTTAACAAAAACACTTAATAATTTTTATAAAAAAGTGTTTTTTAGTAAAAATTATTAAAAACTAATCTTTTACATTTACAAAAGATTAAAATTCAACTATGCACAAAAACATTTTATCTACAATAACTTATGTTGTAAAAACACGTTTTTGCACAAGCTCAAAAGAATTTCAAACAACTGAATTTAATTCGGATAACGGGTTAAAAAATAGGTTGGATGCTTTTAATTTTCTTAAAAATTACATCGAAATTATTTCAAATGAAGGTTTGCTACAAATTGAAAGTAACTTTATTCAACCAAAAGCAATTGATCGAATAAATACTGAAATCAATTTTCCTAACGAAAATAATTACAAACGCTTAAAACTAGTTAATCAAGAAGCTATTTTTATCACTCCAAATGAAACCATTTTTCCTTACGGAATTAGTTTGTCTTTTGTGTTAAATGAAGATTTCGATTCTTTAAAAAAAGATAACGAATATGAAATTTATTCTTTAAAAAATTCTAAACAAATTAATTATTCTGAACAACTTAACAATTTAATAAACGAATATAAGTTACTGAAAAATTTAGGTTTTGAAGAACAAATAAATGCAATAAAATTAAATAAAAATCTATTCTCAAATTTTGCTATTAAAGATGACTATTTCAAAATTTTAGACACACCTTTTTTGTGGAATAACCCAACAAGACAATTTTTTATAAATAATATTTCGAACAACGAATTTATTCTAGATTGTCTTTACGATCATCTTTTTCATTATCAATATTTTAATTATGTTCAGTTTTTAGAAAAGAATTGTCCGAAAGAAATTGAAAAAAATATTTATGCAATGCTGCATGGTCAGGGAGGTTTATTATTTGTTGGTTATCATCCAGAAAATTTAACCGAAAGTATTATGAGCGATGTCGAATTGATTAATTATTACAATTTACTTGATGCAAATTTTTCTCAGGACGAATATTTATATAAAAACATTAATTTACAGATATTTAGTTTCAATGATTTTCCAGTTTTAGCAATTACGGTTTTTCCATTAAATGAAGAATCGAAAAAGAATCATGCCTATAACCCTGACAAAATATTTGTGCTACAAAATAATCGATTCATTAAAATGAAAGATAGTTAAAAAACAATACTATATTTTCAAAAAAACATAATTACACAAAAGACATCTACAGATGTCTTTTTTTATTTCACAAAATATTCTATTTTAGACCTAATTTGTAAAATTTATCACACGAAATTACTTTAATTATGAAATTGATTAACACATTAACCTACTCTACAATTGTATTATCGTCTATTGCGGTACATGCGCAAGCACAAGAAAAATTAGACCCAACTGTACAAAGTTTTGTAACCGAAATTCAAAATAATTCGCAGTTGAAGAAAATTTCGCACGAATTATTAGACGGAATCGGACCTCGTTTAGTAGGAACTCCACAAATGGATCAAGCAGGAGAATGGGCAATTAAAACGTTGAAATCTTGGGGAATTGATGCCCGCCGTGAAGATTATGGAACATGGAAAGCATGGGAGCGCGGAATAACGCATGTTGATATGACGTATCCAAGAGCAAAATCTATCGAAGCTACTCAATTAGCATGGTCACCAGCAACTAAAAAAGCTGTGAATGCAGATGCTATCGCAATGCCTGTTTTCAAAACAAAAGCTGAATTTGACGCATGGTTACCTTCTGTAAAAGGAAAAGTTGTTTTGATGTCACAAAACCAATCATATGGACGTTCTGATTATCAATACAAAGATTTTGGTTTAGAGGATTTGTATAAAAAAGTTACTGAAACAAGAAAAGCTGAAGCCGAAGCTTGGGCAAATTCTATAAAAGTGACAGGTTACAACAACAATACACTTCCAGAAGTTTTTGAGAAAAATGGAGCTGCAGCGGTTGCAATTTCTTATTGGACAGGAATTATGGGAGCAAATAGAATTTTTGGTGCAAAAACGAAAACTATCCCAATGTTAGATATTTCGAATGAAGATTACGGAATGTTATATCGTTTAGCTGAAAATGGAACTGCTCCAAAATTGACTGTTAATGCACAATCTAAACACAATGGAGTTGCGAAAACATTCAATATTATTGGAGAAATTAAAGGAAAAGAAAAACCAAACGAGTACATTATTCTTTCTGCTCACTTCGATTCTTGGGATGGAGCGCAAGGAGCAACAGATAACGGAACTGGAACTATCACAATGATGGAAACAATTCGTACAATCAAAAAATTATACCCAAATAACAAACGTACAATTTTGATTTGTTTATGGGGAAGTGAAGAACAAGGATTGAATGGTTCTCGTGCTTTTGTAGAAGATCATCCAGAAATTATTAAAAACACTCAAGCTGTATTTAACCAAGATAATGGAACAGGACGTGTAGTAAACATCAATGGATCTGGTTTTGAAAAATCATATGAATACATGACGCGCTGGTTACAAGCTGTTCCTAATTTTATTACGAAAGAAATCAAGACAGATTTCCCTGGAATGCCAAGTGGTGGAGGATCGGATCATGCATCTTTTATCGCTGCAGGAGCGCCAGCTTTCGGACTTAGTTCATTAAATTGGGGTTACGGTACGTATACTTGGCACACAAACAAAGATACGTATGATAAAATCGTTTTTGAAGAAGTACAAACGAATGCAATTTTGAGTGCTACTTTAACGATGATGGCAGATCAAGAAAAAGATTTAGTAAGTCGTGAGCGTCGTATTTTACCTAATGGTAGAGACGGAAAACAGCAAGAATGGCCAGAGGTTAAAAGCCCGGCAAGAAATTCTGATACTTATTTAAAATAAGATATTTTCAAATAAAAAGTCCACTTTCAGTGGACTTTTTATTTCATATATTTAACTTTCTCTATAATCAACAAACGTAATTGGTTTTCTACTTTCTGGCTTGAAAACAATTGATTGTAATTCTTCAAAAGTTTCAAATTTTATAGAAGGCGTTACGCGTAATTTTGCTCTGAAATAATCTTTTATTTTTGCTAAAAAATCATCGGTTTCGTCTGTTGAAACTAATCGAATTAAAATTTCATCTGTTCCAAATTCGTTCGAATAAATTTCGATTAAATGTAATTTGATTTCATCAAAATGATTCAAAATATCATGTAAAGCTGGCGGATACAAGGTTGTTCCTTTGTACTTTATCATATGTTGCTTTCTACCTTCAACTGGTCCTAATCGATACGAATTACTCCCGCATATACATTTATCGGAATGTTTGCGTACTAAATCACCTGTTTTAAAACGCAATAAAGGCATTCCTTCTATTCCTAATGTTGTAATTGTCAATTCACCTAATTCACCATCTTGTACAACTTCATTATTCTCGTCTAAAATTTCTGTGATAATCAAATCTGGCTGATGATGTCCTCCAACCGATTCATTACATTCTGTAAACGCTGTTCCCATCTCGGTTGAAGCATAAGTCGAAAAAAGTTGAATATCCCATTTCGAATTTATTTTTTGCGCCAACAAAGACGAATTCAAATCTTTATCACGCAACGACTCTCCAATACACAAAACCGATTTTACGGATGAATTTTGATAATCGATGTTATTTTTCTCTGCATAATCTAACATTTTCAATAAAAAAGATGGAACAGCAACCAAAAATTTGGGTTGATATTTTAAAATAGAATCCCATTGCAATTGCGGAACTCCAGCACCAACACGAATAACGCCCGCGCCTATTTTTCTCAAACCAAGAAAATACGCCAAACCAGCCATAAAACGACGATCAATCGTTGTCATCAATTGTACAACATCACCTTTTTGAACCCCAATTCGTTGAAAAGAATTCATTTCATTTGCTGCCAGACGATCTAAATCTTTATCCGTCAAACCAAATGTTACAGGATCACCTAAAGTTCCAGAAGTTGTTGAGTAATCAATAATTTCAGTTAATGGAACACATAAAAAATCAAAATTATATTGTTGCAAATCATTCTTCGTTGTAACAGGAATTAATTTTAAATCTTCCGTTGTTTGAATAGATTTCCAATCAATTTGATATTTTTTGAATAAATCTTGATAAAATTTGGAATGCGTCGCAAGATACTTTATCTGTTCTTGAAGTTTCTGATTTTGAAATTCTTTAATCTCTTCTAAAGATTGAAGTTCTAAGGATGTTAACGCGTTTTTCGAGAACATTTGGATAATTTTTTCTGAATTTTATTTCGGTCAGGAACTGTAGTCACCTCCTTTGTCAATGCTAATTTATAATAAAAACTCGCTTGTTGATAATCTTTCTGCTGAAAATAATAATCACCAACTTTGTCATAAACCAACCAAAAATCAGGATTATTTTGAATGTAACTTGTTAAAAAAGTTTCATCAATTTTCTTATTTTCTTTTATCAACTTACTTATTTGGTGTGTTTGTTCACGATATTTTTCATAATTAGAATAATCAGCAGATAAGACAAACTTGTCTTTTTCTATTCTCAAACTATCTACATTTAACATATAATTTGAAATAGAATCATTAAAAATTTTATTCAAATCATAAGCTGTAAACTCACCTAATTGATATGGATTTGACGAAACCCAAACCAATCGTTTATCTGGTTGAAAAACAACTGCGTGATGCGCCAATAGTTGATTCAAAGCCTTTTCATTTCCGTAACCTAATTTAGTGTTTTTCAAACCATTTGTATCACGCAATAATTCAACCATTTTAGTGGGATTTAGCTTATTTTCATTCGAAAGATGTTCTTCAATTTTTTCAAAACGATAAACCGAATGACTTTCCTCTTTTTGAATATTATTTCGCTTATCATCCAAATAAACATCACTCTGAAAATGGTTAGTACAAGCTAAATAAGGTTGATTTTGAACTTCATAAACACCAAACTTTTTAGGAGAAATTTCTATCAACACCACACGATGATCTTTTGAACTACCAATCATGATACTCTCAGAAACGAAAACCTTTTTAGTCTTTGCTATTTCAATTGCTTGATCAATCGTTGAGGCATATTGTAAAATTTCTAAAGCAACGAGAGAAATAGGCGTTTTTGCTTTAAGTGGAATAGAAGATTTTCCCGCATTTATCGTTACTGTAAGCCCTTCCAGATTCATTCCAGACGAAACACCAATCATTCCACACCAAGTCACCGACATATATGGATAACCAGAATTTGGCTTGACAAACGAAACTATTTTATTCTTCGCAAAATCATCATTTGCATAAAAGTCAAAATTGCGACCAATCAACAAACCTCCATCTTCAGATTTATTATCCAAAACAGCCAAAGATGAACAACCAACCAACATCAAATCATGCATAGCATGTCCTATATCGTGCGCCCCATGTAAAAAAAGGTTACGATTATATTTGTCTATTAACGAATCATAGTGGCTATTTGCAGACTCAGAAAGTCCATAAATTTGTGCTTTATATTCGTTGTTGACATATTTATGTAAATCTCGATTATAATATTTGAGTACTTTGAAAAGAAATTTTCTGCGCTTTTCAGAAGGAATAAAATCAGTTATCAAATTCATGAAAGATTGCTCTTGAAAAGCATATAATTCTTTCGTTAAAACACCTGTTTTTTGACCAATTTCTAACGGATCTCCCGAAACAAAAAGTTCCCAATTTTGTGTTTTATTTTTCTTAAAAAAATTATTTTCAATATAAAAAAGTGAGTCATTGATCTCATTTCTACTATATTGTTTTGATTGAAAAGTAGACAAATCAGGACGATTTTCTAAACTTTTTCTAATGCCACAAGATATAAACGTAAAAAAAATAAACGTAAAAAAGTAAATAGTTTTATTCATTCGCATTTAGTTTTATTTCACGATGAACTTTATTCATTAAATAGTCAGCACCAAGGATTTCGCAACATGTTACAAATGCACCAACCGTTACACCCAAAACTCCATGAACACGGACATTTTGACCAGTAAAAAACACATTTTTTACTTTTGATCTTGGTGAAATAAATGTTTTCATCGGATGATTACTATCTTTCAAATATCCATACATATTTCCTTTTTCAGAACCTATAAAATCGCGATAAGATAAAGGCGTAGAAGTATGAATTGAAGAAATTTTTTCTCTAATATCAGGAAATTTTTTCTCTAATTTACGAATGATTAATTCCGTTTTCTGACGTTTAAATTCTTCATATTCTTCTCCTCTATTTCCGTAATTATCATTAATATCAACATTATACGATTCTTCCCATTTTTGTACTTCATCAAACATCATATACGTCATAACCGTCATACTTTCCGAATACTCTTCATCTTTTTGATCCATACTAAATGTTGCAATGTATGTATTTGGCCAATCATTTGTAGTTTTTTCGTAGCTGTCCCACACATCATTTATCGAGTTAAAATGATAAATATTATGATTGATATAGGAAAAACTTTTTGGCTTAAAAACAATATAAATAGTAAATGCAGAAGGCGTTACTTCCAAGCTTTTGACGCGTCGAGAAAATGGTTTACCAAACTTACGCTCGCCTAACATATCTATTGTTTTTTTAATGTCAATATTCGAAATGAATAAATTACCAAAGAAACGTTTTCCTTTTGTTGTTTCACAACCAATTACTTCTTCATTCTCGTTTTGTACAAATGATTTTATTTCTTGGTATTTATAAATTTCACCTCCATATTTCTTCAGTTCTTTGATCAAAAGTTTCGCGATTTGGCTTCCTCCATTTACACATCTCCAAGCCGAATGTATATAAGAGTTAACTGAAAGCGCGTGTATGTACAAAGGCGTTTTCTCTGCTTGTCCTACATAAAGAAAATTATTTCCTACTAAAACCGCTTTCAAACGCTTATTTGTGAAAACCGAATCGATGTATTCTTTCGCATTAATCGACAAAAAATCTTCTTCATCAGCAAAAGTTCCGATATTCAAATTATACATAGGAAAAGCAGAACAAATTTCCTCTAATTTTTTGCTGTATTTGATTAAATTTTCTCTCTCTTCAGGAAAAAAAACAGCTAATTGATCAACAAAATTCTGATACGTTTGCGCAATTGGATATTCCTGAGAATCATCATCAAACGAAATCATATCAAAACCATTTTTATTCAACTGGCGCAATTTCAATTTGTCGGATATATTCAAATAACTGAAATAGTTATACAAATTTTCTCCTTTATCCAAACCTCCAACATAGTGAACACCAGTATCAAAAATTGTTTTATTTCGAACAAAAGTTTGCAAATTCCCTCCAAACTGATTGTTCTTTTCTAATACAACAACTTTCTTTCCTTCTTTTGCCAAAATAAGCGCAGAAACAAGTCCTCCCAAACCACTACCAATAACGACTACATCGTAATGAGATTCAGAATTATTTTGTGTAAATTGTGTATTCATTTGTTTCGGTTTGTTGGGCAAAACTTGTAAAAAGTGATTCGTCAATATTTCTATTCTTTAAAACAACAATTTTCTCAAATTGATTTATTGTTTCTTGATAAATATTTTCAATATCAGTAGAAATTAAAAGCGTCTTATAATCATCTATAACATCAAGATCAGAACGATATTCTAACGAACGAATTTTTGTAATGTAATTTGTTGCTGCAATCTCTCGCTTTTCTTCCTCTTTTACAAACGTTATTATTTTTCGGTTTGCTTGTTGCATCAATAATAAAAAATCAATTTGTCCAAAATCATTCGAAAAATGAACTATTTTTTCATCTTTTGTAAATGCATTATTTAATTGATGATAAACAGATTTATTCAAACTAAAATCCTTTTTTACAACTTGAATAATTTCAGATTCTTTGTACAAAAAACTTAAAAATAATTTCTGTTTCCAATAGTTTTTATCTTCATATTTATCTCGAATTTCTTGAAAATTATTTTTAAATTCCTTACTGATTCTTTTAGTTCGTTCTGAATAATTCAAACCATAGTTTTCATCATTCCAAGCAATTCTTTTACCTATTATTGAATAAATATGTCCATCAAAAATTAAAAAATCTCCTTTTGGAATAATCTCTGAATTTCCATGAATATAAATTGGTAAAATATCAAGTTTCAATTTCTCCGCCAAATAAAATGCACCTTTATGAAAACGATTAATATTATTCGTTCGAGAACGTGTTCCTTCAGGGAAAATCATCAACGAAAACTCATTCCCAATTCGAGTTTTAATCTCTTCAATATTATTTTCAACACCGTTTGAAACAGGATAAAAACCTGCCATTTTCACAGCTCGACCAAAAATCGGCGATTTATAAACCCAATCGTTCACTAAGAACACAATTTTAGGCGTACACATTCCAATCGCCAACGTATCCAAGAACGAAGTGTGATTCGCAATTATGATTGACTGTTTCTTGAAGTCTTCTTGATTTGGATTAATAATTTTCTTGACAACCGTTGGCTTTAACATCAACACAGATTTCATAAAAGTTGACATTCCCCATCCAAAAAGTTTATATTTTTTTTCTTTCGAGATTGGTAAAATAAGCATAAAAAATCGAAGGATTAAAGACGTTATTGTACCAAATAATCCAAAATAAATGAAGAAAATCCCACTTTGAATTGCCAACCACAACGTCATTGGAGATTTACCTTTTTTAGGACGATTTGAGATGAAAAATCGAAATAAAATTGGGTAGAAAATAAATGTAATCACTAGTGCCGCCACAACTCCAACTAAAGAAACTGATGCGATTGATTTCAACGCTGGATGTTTAGCAAAAATAAGTGCTCCAATTGCTAAAATTGTCGTGATAACTGCTAACAAAATCGAAGTGCGATAAGTAGGCATTTCATCTTTTCCGGTCGTATATTCTTTTTGTAAAGCACTCGTCATAAAAATACTAAAATCAACACCATGACCAAAAACCAATGTACAAACAATACTGCTAAAAATATTGAATTTAATATCAAAAAGTCCCATCAATCCAGCAGTAACCAAGCCCGATAACGCAATAGGAATCGCACTGATAATAACCAATTCTATACGTCGAAAGAAATACCACAATATTAATAAAACAGCAATAAATGAGTAATTGACAAGATTATTAAAATCTGTCACTAAATTTCCTAAAAAATTTTCGTTTAACTGTTTGCGATCAATTACAATTGTTTCTTTATTATGATATTGTTTGATGAAGTTTTCTCGGCTTTCTTCCTTTAATTTTACTAAAGTAGAAATCGTATAAAAACCTTTTTTTTGCGAAACAAATTCTTCAAAAAGCGACGGATTAAATGCTCTATAATCTTCTAAATTTAAAGGTTGATATGCTTTATCAAAAATTGAGAAAAATTGATTATAAATTTCTTTTTTGAAACCATATTTTTTTCCATCCTTGATAAATTCATTCTTTACAAAATTCACTTTATCTGAATTCCAAAAATTTTTCCAATCATATATTTTTTCTTGTTGAACAGAAATTGGTAAAATCAACGATTGAATAGAATTATAACTTAAAATCTCATCTCTATTTTCTGCTTTTTGTAACTTATTTGTTAACGCAATATTTTCATTTAATACGTCTTCTACATTGTTTCCATAATTGACAACATACAACGATTTTGAGATAGAATTAGACGATGTTTCTAACTTTTGTTCCGCTATTTTTTGATCGGTTGGAACGTAATTCAATTTGGATAAATCTTTATCAAAATTGACATTATTAAACGTAAAACAACTCACAATAATCAAAAGAACACAAGCACCAATCAATATCTTGTTATTATGAAATGAAAAGAACGCTAACTTCTCTATTATTGAAGAATTATTTTCAATCGCATCTTGTTTTGGATGATATAAATGTGGAATAATCAATAAAGAAAAAATACCAGAAACAATAACTGTTATTCCAGCAAAAATTCCTAAATCTTTCAACACATCCGATTTCACAAAAAGTAAACACAAAAATGCAATCGCTGTAGTTGTACAGCTCATAATAAGCGGTTTCGTAATCTCTCTAAACAATGTTTTAGAATCACTATTGTGCTTATAATGTGTCATAATATGCAGCGAATAATCAATCGTTATTCCTAATAAAACTGCTCCAATACTCAAAGAAATTGCAGAAATTGTACCTTGAATAAAATACAAAAGTGCCAAAGCGAAGAAAAAACCAAAAACGGAAGGAATAAAAATAATTATCGGAATGTAAATTTTTCGATAAAAAACCATTAAAATGACCATTAATGTAATCATCGAAATCAAAACAGTTGTGATAATATCTTGTTTAATTTGCTTTGCATTCGCAACTGCAATAAAGCTTGAACCGAAATAACTCAACGTTGATTTCCCGCTATATTCAGGATTTAAATGCTGTTGAATTTCCTCTAATCGATTGACAAATTCGGTATTATGTTCTGTTTCGCTTCCTGAAAATTTTGGATTGATAAAAAGAAATAATTTCGAATGATCTTTCGTTACAATAAATCCATTGTAAACCTCGAAATCATCCGTCAAATTCTTTTCTTTTAATCGATTTAACGCAACAAAAGTCAATCCAAGCGGATCTTTCAATATAAACTCTTTCGAAACTATTCCAGTCGGCGTAATTAAGCTTTTGTAATTACTTTCAACAATAGAAGCTATCGAATCTTTAGACAATTTTTGCTCTAACGTTTTATAATCTTCTTTCTCTAAAAAAAGTGGTAAATTTTGATGAACAAAATCAAAAGTCGAAGCAAAATTATCTAAATCATACTGCCCTTGAATGTCATTATAATAGTTATTTAACGGTTGAATACTATCTAAAAAATCAGTTGCCTGAGCCGTCATATCATCCAATGTTCCAGCTTTTTCTTTTTCGATAATCACCGCAACTTTATCCGTAAATTTTAATTGAGCAATAACCTTTGCCATTGCATCATTTTTCTCATCTTTCGGAATGATTCGCGTAATATCTTCTTCAAATTTTAGTCGATTTGCAAAAAAAGTACAACCAACCAAAAAAAGAATAAAAAACAATACACTCAACCATTTATTCGCCTTGATTTGTAAAAATATGTTATAAAAAAACTTATGCATTCTTAATTGTCTTTTGACTGAAATAAGTTAATAAAAAATAACTTACAATTCCACTAACAATACTACAAAAAGTAGCTAAAACCAAGCTTCCGACAATGTAACGAAGCAGATTTTTTTTGATAATTTCGAAAGAAACTAAACTCAAATCTAAATGAAAATTGTCCTGCAAAATAAATCCACCTGTCAACAAAGAAAGATAAATAATTATCGGAATCATTGGCGGAATACTAATATTGGAACAAAAGAAACTAATCACTTTATTAAGACGAAACATTGACGCTAAAAAAATGGATAAAAAAGTTTGAAAGCCCCAAAATGGAGCAATTCCAAGAAAAATTCCCAAAGCAATTGAAAGCGCTTTTACTTTATTGCTATCATTACTTCCTAGGATATCTTCTTTAATGAATGTTCGTATATTTTTTTTTTTGAAACTGAAGAAAAAATTACGTGGTTTAATGTAAAAAATTGTCAAAAAAACCAGAAAAGTATTCAAAATACTAATTCGCGTAAAATCTTGAAATGGACGAAAATGTGAAACACGTTCGTTTGGATCGTACAAAATATCAATTGGAATATTCGTTACCTCAATTCCTTTCCAAGCTGTTCGTACAATGATTTCAATTTCGAATTCGAATTTATTTGTCCAAAACTTTTTCGGAATAAATTTCAACGGATACAAACGATAACCAGATTGTGTATCATTCAGCTTAATTCCTGTCTCAAACCAAAACCAAAAATTAGAAAACTTATTTCCAAAACTACTTTTCTTCGGAATGCCATCTTGCTCCATTTGACGACTTCCAATAATTAAAACAGGCTTATTTTTTTGCTCTAATTCTGTAATAAAATTTGGAATATCATGCGGAAAATGTTGACCATCCGAATCGATTGTCAATGCATAATGGTAGCCTTTTTCTCGCGCAGTTTTGAAACCAGTACGCAATGCATTTCCTTTTCCTTTGTTTTCGGAAAGTTCAATTACAATAAACTGATTCTGATAATCTTTTAAAATTTCGGAAGTAGAATCCGTCGATCCGTCATTTATAACTATAATTTGATTCGTGTACTCCAAAACTCCGTCAATCACACGTTTCAATGTTTTATGATTGTTGTAAGTCGGAATAAGTACACAAACTTTTTGTTCGTCTATTTTATGTCGAATAATCGAAAAATCCATTGATTAATTTAGTTTTTTCAGCTGCTGCGCTGTAAAAGTATTGTATTTTTTGGCGTAAGATTTCACTAAAGTTTTTACTTCTTTTGGCGCAGAACTATAATTTTCGACAATGAATGTTTTATCTTCTTGTATATTTTGATTGTATTTGATAAATTTTGGAATATTCTCTTGAATAATCAATCGAATTAAACGATTTTCAACATCTTTCGAGTCCTTTTTTATCGAATTATTGATCAAAGTTGCTCCATCTGTAAAATATTGTTTCTTCGTTTCCTTATCTTTTATATACCTTGCTTTCATAATTTTAGACGCACCTTTGTATGCAATAATTGTTTGATTATCACCTGAATAATCATCTAATTTATTATACAAAATAGATACATTATTTGATGATTTCGAAGCGTTTTCAAAATCTGTTCTCAATTCGGGTAAGGTTAATCCAAAGAAAAATGAAACCGATAAAAAGATAGATAATAGAGTTTTCATTAATCCAGAACTTTATAAATTGCACTAAATTTCAACGCATTTGTCGTTTCAAAAAATGAAGAATTTTTCACTTTCACTTCATTATTTTCACAAACAACATTCAAACTCAAATCCAAAATTGGGTGAATAAATGGATTAATCGTCGCCATAAATTTCACATTCGAAACTTTAGACAAAAACAAATCTTTCGAAACAAAACCTTCTGTTATTTCCTTTATAATCTGCATCATGCAAACACCAGGTGTAATTGGATTATTTGGAAAATGACCTTTGAAAACTTGATGATTTGGATTCAATTCAATTTGAACTTTAAAATTATTTTCATCAATTTTTTCAGTATTTTTAATGGTATATAGATTAGGAATAAGCATTTGTAATAGTTTTGAATTACAAATATAATCTAAAAAAAGATGATTTGTACGTTAGTTTACTCTTCCTCTAATTGTATATTTACTTTTGTAAGTGTAATGCTTAAATTGAAGTGATTATGTTTAATTAAAATCTGATCTGGAAAATCTGTTTTATCTGTCGAAAATTGATTAATTGTTTTGATTTTATTATTTTTTAAATGAACCAATTCATTGAAATAATTTGATTCATTCTTAGCAAAAATTAAACTCACTACTTTTGATTTTAAAATCGTTTGATTTGTCGTTTTTATACGCTCATCAACTTGAAAATCATTTTTAAAAATAGCTTGTAAATCTTCTGCAAGAGTTTTTACAACCACTTTTTTATTCAAATCTGGCATCGCATAATTCAATGTATAATAGTGGTCCGTGACTGACAAATCGAATAACGTATTCCCAAAATCAGAAGTCATCACCACACGATGCGAGTTGTAAACCAATTTTTTCACAACAAAATTACCTTTCATCTCCTTTTTCATGAACGTAATCTTGAAACGATAGCTATATTCTTTATCAATTGAACTAAAATATGGGTTCAAAAACTCCCTTTCATCCTTTTGTTGTTCTTGTATATCAGCAATTTTGTAAGCCGTACCACAAGAAGTTAAAATGAAAAAACTAAGGATTAAAAACAGACGCATTGATCGTTTTATTTAAAGATTTGTTAGTAAATAAAATTTTTGTGTAATCATCCGAAGGTTCAATTAATTTAACTTCCGTAACCGTCGATTGACCTGAATAAAACGTCAACTGAATTTCTTTGATGTACTTTTTTACATCCTTTATTTTCGGTTGCAATTTCGCAATTCGGGATTTATCAGTTTTCGCAAAAGTTATGATGAAATCGTTTGTATCAAACAAATTTCCACTTACACTTCCTACGATTAATAGATTTAATTTTTCAAACTTTTTATTTCCTTGTAAATCTACACTCGATTTTTTTCCTTCGTCATTAATATAGATTTTTCCATTGTTAAAAATCACATTATAATCAATTGGTTGAGTATAATTCCAACGCATCGCTTTCGGATTTTGCAAATACAATTTTCCTTTCGAAACGATTGGTTTATCCAAGAAACTCATCACTTTATATTGCGTAAAATCAGCCGTCAACGTCTGTATTTTCTTAGAATCAGCTATAATATCTTTTTTGAAATTCTCAATTTCAGCATTACTCATTTTACTTTCTTGCGCAAAAATTGTCAAGTGAAAAAAAGCTAATAAAATGAAGATTTTAGTTTTCATATACATCAATTTTCAAGAGTTCATTTAATGGAACTACTTTATAATTTTCCTTTTGTAAAAATACGAATAATTGCTCTAAAACATTCGCAGTTTTGTCTGAAGTATCGTGCATCAAAATAATAGAACCAGGCTTTATTCGACCAGTAATTCGGTTCAATAATTTTTTTTCATCATTGATAACTGTATCCAAAGAACGAATATCCCAACCAATTACATTATGTTGTGTTTTATTTAAAGCCTTTGCTATATGTGGATTTGTGACACCAAAAGGTGGTCTAAAAATTTTCGTCGTAACGTTTATTTTTTCTCCAATAAGTTGATTGGTAGAAACGATTTCATCAATGATTTTTTCTGTTGAATAAAAACCATTTTTAGAAGAGTGATGAAATGTATGATTCCCTATCAAATGTCCTGATTGATGAGTTATTTCAAGAATTTCAGGATAATTTTCGATTTGTCTACCAATGCAAAAAAAAGTTGCTTTTGCACTATTTTTTTCTAAAATGGTTAAAATTCTTAGTGTAAATTCCGTCGGTCCATCATCAAAAGTAAGAGAAATTATTTTCTCTGAATGATTATTTCCTCGATGATAAGCTTTCAAAAAATAGTTAAATCGAATTTCAAAAGCTCCAAAAATTGTCAATAACAACCAAATAATAAAAGGTATAAACAAATAAAAAAAAGACAAACCTTTTGTAAAACAACCAATTGATAAACAAATTAGTATAACTACAAAAAGGATTGTGACTACTCTGAATTTCATATCGATTGAAGCAATACTAAACTCAAATCTTTACCTTTATGACCATTCACTAAAAGTACGTTTTTATAACTTTCAGCTTTTACGTCATTCTTTTTGAATTGGTTTGGTAAAGTTTGATTTTTCAATAATTCACAACCTAACACAAATCCGAAAGCAGAGGAAGTTCCAAATTCTCCAATAAAATCTTTGTATCCAAATAACTCAAGTTGATTTAAATCATTAATATTCAATAAATTTTCACCAGAAATAATCGAATCAATATCGGTTAAATCAATATGATTCAATTGAATGAATTTTAAAATTTCGGAATATAAATCTTCAAATTGATTTAAAATAGAAACATCTAAAACTTTTGTATAAGAATTTTCATTTCTTTTATTAGATAAAACACAAAAATGAGCACCTTCACTATATTTAATTCCTTGATTTTCTTCTGATTCAATCTCACCAATTAATTGTAACAACTGATATGTTCTTTCTCCAATTTCATCAATTCCACCAACCAAAACGTTATTTACTTCTTGATTTTCAACTTGTAAAAAACCATCTAGAAGTGCATTTTCAAACGAATTAAAACCATTTGTATACGTGAAATTATACGCATTACAACCAAGATGCAAAGCAATTTGAGAACCAACTGTATTGTGCGTAGATTGAATAAAAGCTGTTGGCGTCAAAAACTCTTCTTTGTTTTGAATAATATTTGTCAAAAACTTCTCAGAATCAACCAAACAACCCAAAGCAGTTCCAGTAATTATTGCTTCTGGTTGTTTAATTCCTGCCTCATTCAATGCTTTTAGAGAAGAATAAATTCCCATTTTTACACCAGAAGCCATTCTACGACTCATCGCAGGAGAAATAATATCTTTTAACGAAGGCGATTTTGCCTTAGTAATAGAAGCTTCTAAAGGAAGAAAATCATCAGTTATTATATCTATAAATCGCACATTTACAAAGCCTAATCCGTTTACAAATACTTCTTTCATGATTTAGAAAAAATTAAAGTTGAACAATTTCCTCCAAAACCAAACGAATTTGATAACACATATTCAATATCTTTCTTTTCCAATTTTGTGGTCGGAAAGATATTCAACTCTTCAATCGGAGATTGAAAATTAAGATTTGGATAAACAAGATTATGTTGAATACTCAACAAACTGAATACCGCTTCTACACTCGCTGCAGCAGCCAACGTATGACCTGTAAATGGTTTTGTAGAACTAAAATTAGGGACATTTTCTCGGAAAATTCTCTTCAAAGCTCGACCTTCTGTTATATCATTATTGTTTGTTGCAGTTCCATGAACATTAATATAATCGATTTCTGAAGGCTGAATAATAGAAGTTTCGAACGCTTTTTTCATCGCCAAATACGCTCCTTCTCCATTTTCAGACGAAGCTGTTTGATGAAATGCATCATTAGCATTTCCAGCACCAACTAAATAACCAAGAACTTTTTTATTTGACTTTTGAACTGATTCTTCTGATTCTAAAACTAAATAAGCTGCTGCTTCACCAAGATTTAGACCTTTTCGATTTTCATCAAATGGTTGATTAAACTCATCACTCAAAATCATCAAACTTTTGAATCCATTAATGGTAAATTTTGACAAAGCATCCGTTCCGCCAACAATCACTCTATCTAATTTTCCTGAATTAATCAAGCGCGCTCCATACATAATCGCATTCGCAGCCGAAGAACAAGCCGTACTAATTGTAGAAACAAAGCCTTTCAAACCAATTTCATTTGCAATTTGATTGGAAGAAGCGCCCGCATCGTGACTCGAAATATACTTTTGTTTCTCGGGCAGGTTTTCATAATCCAAAAAATAATTTTCCGTCATATCCATTCCTCCCACACTTGTCGAAGAAATCAGTCCTGTTCTGACTTCATTTACGTTTTCGATTCCTGCATTTTTCAGAGCTTCTTTCACAGCTATTAGTCCTAACATCGCTGTTCGAGAGAAATTATTCTCTGAAGATAAGTTTAAAAAAGTTGCTAATTCATCATTCGATAATTTAATTTCACCTACAAAAATTTCATTTTTATGAATAGAATCAAAATTTTCAAGGCATGATAAACCATGCTTTTGATGAATTAATGAATCGAAATTCTCTTCGACATTCTTACCAATTGCCGAAATAATTCCCATTCCTGTTATTCCAACTTTTTTATGCATTATTTTGTTCTATTTTTTTCAATATAATCTGCCATTACTTCTACCGATTGAAAGATTGTTTTTCCTTCTTTTGGATCAGTAATTTTGATTCCATATTCTTTATCCAATAAAACAATCAACTCCAAAGCATCGATTGAATCTAATCCCAAACCGTCACCAAATAAAGGATCATCATTTTTGATATCCTCTACTGATACATCTTCAAGGTTTAAAATTTCGATAATTTTTACTTTTAAGTCGTTAATTAAATTTTCCATAGTATTTTTTATTGTAAACTAATATTGTTTTTAATCTATTAAGTACATTTTCGCTTCGTAATCACCTTGTAAATAATCTACCCAAGCCAAAACAACTTTCTTTGCTTTGTTTTTTCGAATTAAATAATTCGCATATTTTTTTAATTGTTCTTCATTAAAATTTTTCGAAATAAAAAAAGCATTTTCTGTCTTCAATCCATGACGAATACTTACTTCACCTAAACAAATATTTGCTAATGTATAAACAAAAACAGCAGGACTTGGAAAAATTTCATCAGTAGATTGAATACTTTGTTGATGTTTCAAATCTGATTCTAAACTCGAATTTCGATTTGCAAAAACCAATGCAATATCTTGATTTTCATTTAAAGTATTCTCATCTTTCAACAAAATTTCGGCAGCTAAAAAAGCTAATTTACTTTGATAATCCATTTTATAAAATTTTGGATAATCAATTTCGAAAGATTTGAAGAAATTTTTCGAAAATATACCAAAATCTCCTGAAGAATCTTCAAAATGAAGTTCATCATTCAACCAAACTTGTTCGTTTTTAATCTCAACTTTAGTCATTCTGAACTTTTTTTAGAATAATTACAGCATTACTTCCTCCAAAACCAGATGAAGTTTTCAAGATAATATTGACTTCTTTTTGAAGATTTTCATTCAAAATATTTAATGGAACTGAAGTTCCTATTTCACTAAAATTATGACTTTTCAAAACTAAATTTTCTTCAGCTTGCTTCATCGCAATAATTAATTCCAACAATCCAGAAGCGCCCAATGTATGTCCATAAAAAGCTTTTAAACTATTTGTCGGAGTTTTATCCATTTGTAAACGATTAAAAGCAATTGCTTCCATTTCATCGTTATACAATGTCGCCGTTCCATGTGCCGAAATATAATCAATTTCATTTGATGAAATATTGGCTTCTTTCATCGCGACTTCTATACTCAAGACCAAACCTTCACCCGTTCGAGATGGTCCAGAAATATGATTTGCATCGTTAATTGAAGATTCACCCAAAATCTGAAAACTATTTTCTTCTTGACTTTTTGAAAGATAAACACAAGCCGCAGCTTCGCCTAAATTAACACCTTTTCTATCTTTGTCAAATGGTTTACATAATTCAAAATCCATTGCTTGAAAAGAATTGAAACCTGTCAAAACAAAATCTGTCAACTCATCCAAAGCCAAAACATATGCATCATCAAACTCATCAATTTCAATGAAACGTTTTGCAACATTAACTGCTAAAACTCCAGAAACACAAGCATTTGAAATGATAATTGGTTCAGTTTTAAATCCAAAATAATCTGCAATTTTCTTTGCAAAATTTGGAATTGAAACTTTTTCTAAAGAATCAGAAAGTTGATCAATATTTCCTTTTGTAGTTGAAAGTACAAAAGCAGTTCGTTGTGAAATTTTTGATTTTTCAATAATAGATTGAAGAGCTGAAATACCAATTATTTCTAATCGTGTATAATGTTGATTATCTTTTAGTTCATTTTTTAAATTTAAGAAAATATCATCCTCAATTTTCCCAGCATAAAAATTCTTTAAATGACCAAATGAATCAATTTTAGAAACAGCCGAATTTCCTTTCAACAATTCATTCCAATTTGTTTCAATTGAATTTCCGAAAGGCGTTAAAATATTTGCACGATTAATGTAAACTTTTTCCATTACAACAATCCTACTTTTTTCTTCCATTCTTCAAAAAATGGTGGCAATGTTAACATTAAATCTCCTTCGTTGTCTAAAAAAACTTGAGTCGTTTCTCCAATACAAACCAATTTTTCATCTTGATTGAAAATCTTGAATCTGTATATCATTTTAGCAGCCAAAGTATCTTCAAAAGTTGTTTCTACTCTACATTTATCGCCATATTTCAATGGAAATTTATGTTCACAAACCGACTTAATGATTGGTGTTACAAATCCGCTTTTTTGAATATCCAAATAACTAATCCCAAAATGACGTCCAAAAGCTTCCCTTCCATCTTCAAAATACGTAATATAATTCCCATGCCACACGATTCCCAACGGATCGGTTTCATTGAATCGTACTGCGAAATTGGAATTATGTACTAATGTTTTAATCTTCTCTTCTGAACTTATCATAATATATAGCGGCAAACAAGGTAATAATATAGAACAAAGTTAACAAAATAATATTCGGAACAATCTGAAGAAAAGATTGATTTCGCAGAATTAAACTATAATAGCCATCGAGTGCCCAATTCATCGGTGATATTTTCGCAAAATGTTGCATAAAATCTGACATCGCAAAAACTGGAATCCAAACACCACCAATTGCAGCTAAAATAACGACTAAAGTCGCTCCAAAAGGTGCAGATTGTTCTTGGGTTTTCGCAATTGTACCTATTAAAAGTCCTAATCCAATTGCTGCTAAAGAAGCGAATACAGTTAATCCGTAAATCGAAAATAATATACCATCCGTTTTGAAACCTGGTAAATCAATCAATGGAAAAACTAATTTAGCGACACATAAAATCATAGTAAATTGTAGTAAACTTATGATTAAATACGTGATGGTTTTTCCGATAATTTGAACAGAATAAGGCATTGGACTTGTTAATAATCGAATATGTGTGCCTAAACTTTTCTCTTTTACAATATTGATTGACAGCGGCACTACGATAAAAAATATCGCAAATAATGTCCATGCTGGCACATTATGTTGTGTAACATTTGGTTTCAAAACTGATTTAGAATCCTCAGGAACAATCTCTTGAAAATGAATAAACTTCTCATTTTGAAATCCTAAATCATTTGATCCCATTTCTTGTTGAAATGCTTTATAAATACTTTTATTCTCAGTATCTGTAATTAATTTATCCAAAACATTCGATACATTTTCTTTAAAAGCAAGCGAAGTTGCGGGATCAAAGTATAATTTAATCGTTTTTGGATTGACCTGTTGATTATATTTCACTTGCGTGCTATCAAAAGCAAATTCGTTCAGAATTTTCTCAACATTTTGATTGATTTTATAATTTAAATCCTTTGATAATTTCGCAGGAATTACAATTCCGACTTGGTATTTACCTTTAAAAACTTCGGATTTCAGTTTATCTTCCGTTAATTTTTTTCCATTTAATTCAGTTACAATTTTTAAATTTCCTGAATGTGAAATATATTTTTTTACAATTGCGGAAATACTATCTTGATCATGATCAATAAATAGAACAGGAATACTCGCTTCGGCAAAAGAATCGTAGGTACTTTTCTGAATTTTAGTCACCGTAATAACCAAAATCAAAGGCATAATAAAAAGAATTACTAATCCGCCTATATCGCGAATGAGTAATAAAATTTCTTTCTTAATACATGCTAAAAGTTGGCTCAACATATCACGATAATTTAGTTAGATTAACAAAAGCTTCCTCCAAATTATACGCATTCACTTGCTTGATTAATTCTTTCGGTTCGGCTGTTACAATCGATTTTCCTTGATTCATAATTGTAACTTGTGTACAAAAATCTTCGGCTTCTGCCATATGATGAGATGTATAAACGATCGACATTCCTTGCTGATGTAATTCTTGTAAATAATCCAATAACGCAATTTTTGATTGAATATCAACGCCAACGGTTGGTTCATCTAAAAAGAGAATTTCTGGCTGATGAAGAATTCCTGCCAATAAATTAATGCGACGTTTCATTCCGCCCGAAAAAGAATCAATTTTTTTATCCAAAAACTTACTCATTCCTACTTTTTCAGTCAAAAGCTGAATCTTTTCGTGTAATTCTTTTGAAGGAACTTTATAAATTTTTCCAAAAAATTCTAAATTTTCTCTCGCCGTCAAAGTTGGATACAAAGCATATTCTTGTGGAACAATTCCAATGATTTTCTGAATCTTTTTTAAATCCGTTTTTTGATTTAAATTCTGAATCACAACATTACCAGAAGTTGGTTTAATCAATCCAGAAAGTATCGACATCAAGGTTGTTTTCCCTGCTCCATTTGGACCAAGTAAACCGTGAATTTCGTTCTGTTTTATCGTCAAAGAAAAATCTTCTAACGCAAAAACATCAGAATTTTTATATTTTTTATATAATTTTTCAATTTCAATCATCTGTGGCTAAATTGCTTTTCTTAAACGTTTAAAAAACGATTCTTCCAAATCTGCTAATTCCAACAATTGATTCGAAATCACATCGTAAATATCTTGCGCATTATTTCTTTTTTTATAAACTCTTGATGCATTTAGAGCAAAATCTCGCCATTTATCTCCTATTTCAGATATTTCTATAGCAAAATCATTCAAATTTGGTTGATTCAATTTTTGTGAAGCTTCTTGTAAAAAAGCAGCATAAATATATCGAAAACCACCACCACCAGTTCCAATTTCTTCTTGCATTCGAATCATTTGCGCCAAAAAATAATTTGTCTTTGCATTCCCAATCTTCTTGGGCATTTTTTTGATTCGTTTCGCTACCATTCTAATTCCACGAACACCAACAATCGGAACTGGTGCTAACATTTCACGACACGTTTTCTTAATCCCTTTTTTGATTGCTTTCTCAAAATCTATATTTTCTGGAATAAATTCAGGATAATATAAATGTCCTTTTGGCGCTAAAACTCCTTTCGAAAAACGAACTTTTTCTAACTCATTTTCAGTTAATTTTGTCGTTTCTTGCATCACAGGATCACTGATTAAATACGTTTGATCTTGCTTTCCGAAAACAACTAAATTATGTCCATTAAAATGAAATTTATATTCTTCAGGAAAGTATGTCAAATTGTAGACACCAACCTGTAAACCGCAAGGTCGATTGGCCAAAAGTTGTTCATCTAAGAAAGTCTGAGCTGATTTTGTAGAACGAAATTTATGACGTTTAACCTTTATACCAAGATTTTTTGCTGCACGATTAAAAATCATTCCTGGCATTGGACGATAACTAATCGCAGGCGCATGATTAACTTTTAAGAAAGGTAAAAACACAAAAAAAAGACCAGAACCAATCCCAAAAATCATCGGTTCTGAAATATCAATTCCTTTATTTTTTAATAAGTTGGAGGCAACTCCATTTTCGCAATGTGCTGATTGAAAATGTTTAAAATCAGTTATGGTTTCCATCAAAGTTTTTTAATTCATCAACCGAAATTTCAAAAGCTTCGGCATATTTTTTTAGTGTTGATTCTTTTAATTTTGAGAAAACAGTTGGTTTTGCATGTCTTTTGACAAAAATCTTCCAAATTCCGACATAATTAGACAAAATTTCCCAATCCATACGTTTCAATTCCATGAAATATAAAATTGGACTTGCTTTTCCATCCATTACTTTTTGTCTTGCTTCCTCTATGCGTTCATCCAAAATTTTTAAAGTTTCGGACTGAACAATATTTTTCGCTTCCCAACCCGCACTCAATGTCTGAGAAAATTCTCCTCGGTCATCAATTGCGTAATAAACTTCATTGAAATCCTTGAGATGTCCTTTATCTTGTGGTACTTCTGATTGTTTCATTTTTTATGGTTTTGAAGCATCAAATTCATTGTAGCTGTCGCAATTATTTCGTCATTCAAGATAACTTTTGCTTGCATCAGACTAATTGTAAATTCATCGTAATCGAAAACTTCTAACAACATTGCTTTTGTTGTAATGGTTTGATTAACTTTTGGCAATTGCATAATTTCAGCTTGTTTGATCGTGCTAATAAAGCCGATTACATCGCCTTTGTGTACATCAGAAAAATTGATAAAATAATTTTGTCCAATAATTGTCGAACAAACTTGCGCCATATTTTCCAATAAACCGACTTCAGTAAAATATTCGTTCTGAATAAATAATTGATCCGATTTTATCGTAAATAAAGCTTCAACATAGGTTTTCTCAATCCAAGAAATCGTGTCTACAAAAAGCATTGGTTCACGATGTGGAAGAAATTGTTGAATATCAATTTGCTGATTTACTTTCATAAAATTATGTTTCTGCAATCACTGTTTTCATCTCTCCTTTTGCAATTACTTCTCCTTCTATCTTTGTTTCAATCGAAACCAAAGTCACTCCCATTACTTCGTGCAAAATAGTTGCTGTTGTTGTTAAATTTTCATTCACTTTTGGCAAACGATTAATCTCTATTGATTTCATCGAGCCAATATATCCAGTTGGAGCCGATTCATTTCGAATATAAAATTGATAACCTGTATATAAAGCTACTGTTTGAGCCATATGTTCTAATATTCCAGATTCTTTCAATTGATTATTTTCGACAAAAATCGATTCGTTTTTGACTGTTAAACCTCCAACAACTTTTCCCTCTTCATATTCAAAAATAGCATCTACCATAATAATTGGTTCACGTTGTGGAATCAATTGTTTGATAAATTCTATCGAATGATTGGGTAATTGTATTTTATTCATTTTTTAAACGACTGTTAAATAAGCGTACGAATACGAAAAACGTCCACTTTCTGGTACGCAAAGCATAATACGATCTCCTTTTTTAAGGTTTCCGTCTTGAAAAAGTTCGTCAAGCATCAAAAAAACAGACGCTGAACCCACATTTCCAACTTTGCTTAAATTCATAAACCATTTCTCTAACGGAATATGAATGTCTTTCTTACAAAATTCGTCATATAAACCTTGAACAAAATAATTTGACGACACATGCGGCAACAAATAATCAATTTCATTTGACGATAGTTGATGTTTATCCATTGCAGCTTTCATGCTTTCTACGCCTTTTATCAAAATATTATCATTCAGAATTTTGACATCTTGTTTCAATGAAAAAACGGATTCTTTTAACCATTCTTCCGAAGAAAAATCGCTCCAAGGTTTCATTTCTCCATTCGATAATTTATCGCCTCCGGCATACATACACGTCTCCAATTCGTGCGCGTAAGAATAAGATTCCATCCACTCTATTTTAAGCGAAATAGAATCTTCGTTTGGTTGATTTTGCAATAAAAAAGCTGCAGCACCATCTGATAACATCCAACGCAAAAAATCTTTTTTGAATGCTATAATTGGTTGTTCTTCTAATTCTTTCAAATTCTCAACTTCATGCTCAAATTTTTCTGCTTTCATCCATGTCGAAACTCGCTCAGATCCTGAACAAACTGCATTTTTAGAATTACCTGACTTCACCGAAAGATAGCCAAATTTCAACGCATTCATTCCCGAATTACAAACTCCCGAAGAAGAATTTAACTCCACCGAAACATTATTTTGCAATAAACCATGTACCATCGCGGCATGAGAAGGCAACAACAAATCTGGCGTTGAAGTCCCACACGACAACACTTCTATCTCATTTTTTGTAAACTGTGCATCAAATAAATTTGTAATTGCATTACTCGTCAATTCTGCATTAGAATGTGTGACATTTCCAGTTTTATCGAGAGCGTAATAACGCGTTTTGATTCCATTATTTCTTAAAACGATTCTTCGAGCTTTTGAAGGAATTTGATTAATTTTTCCTAAAAAATCTTCCATTTCATCATTCGAAATTGGTTGATTTGGCAAAAACTTCGACGTTTTCGTTATATATACATTTTGCATATTATTCTATTCCTTGAAAATATTTTACCTGTTTTTTGTATTTAAAATAGTTGAACGGATAAAATATAATATATAACAAATTTACTAGTGGAGATATTATCCAAATAGCTAAAATTAAATAATAATAAAAGAATTTCAAATACTTTTCTCGCTGTTTACCTTGTTTAGAATCAATAATTTTAGACCAAACTTTAAACATTCGATTTCCTTTTGTATCCACAGAAACTAAAAAAGGTTTTACCTCAACGGCTCCAGATTGAATTAAGTTTTCTTGTAGATTAGAGTAATTATTATTTTGGATTGAATTTAGAATAATTTTACCAAATCTTCTACTTTCCTGAATAGTTTTTTCACTAATCCCTGGCAAAGGCAACAAATTGAACATTCGTTTTTTAACGCCCGAAAACATCCAATTTACAATTGTCATGGCACTTACTAAATTTGGCGTGTGATCAACCAATGCAATGTTTCCAACTAATTTTGCTTTGTGTTCTTTCAAGATTGTTTTGATTTTTTCTTGTGCCAAGAACCACATATTTCGCGAACCACTAATTGTAATTATTTTAGAATTTTCTAAAAGTTGTTGTGTTTGTTTATCCTTTAAAAACGAATTGATTGGAATAGATGGCGATAAAAACCAAACTTGATAATACAGTAAAATCAAATCATATTTCTGATTCAAGATTTCTGTCGGAATTGGTTTAATCTTCTTTTCTTTTTGAAGAAAACTATCTGGAAAAGCATTGAAAAAAGAATAGAAATCCCACGGAAAAGGAAATTCCTCTTCCATTTCTATCTTGTATTTCGTTAAATTAATATCTTGATTTTGAACTAAATCATATGTTGTTTGATCGACAATCTCATTTAACTGTCCTGACTGAGAGTAATAAACAACTAATACGTTGCATTTCATGTAAAAGTTTAGGTTTTTTAGTGGTTTGAAAATTCATATTGTGGGCTAATTTACATCCAAAAATCGAAATAATTAAACCATTGATAAGGATATTTTTTTACAATGGTTTCTAGATTGACGCAAAACTCTTTCAAAAGTGCATTTGCATCACGATGTTTGAAATTTGCTTGACGCGCATATAAGTGATAGTGTAGATTTTTTTCCTTCATTACATACACAAAAGCAACGGGCACTTTCAAGCGAGAAGCAATAGAAAATGGTCCTGCAGGAAAATTAGCTTGTTTTCCAAGGAGCACTTCAGACATCGTTTTATTTCCCTCGAAATAACGATCTCCTGTAAAACAAATTAATTCGTTTCGACTAAGCGCATTATTTATTTCGAAAATATGAGATAAATCTTCTTGAATCAAGATAAACTTTACCGAAGGTTTCTTCGAAATACTTTCTAAATATTCTTTGATAACATTTCGTTCTAAATCTGTTGTAACCAAATTAATTTGACAATCAAAGTCAATATCTGCAAAAAAATGTTCAGCAACTTCGAAATTACCAACATGTGCACTTATTAAGATTCCGCCTTGTTTTTGATTCAATAGATTTCTTAATAATTCTATTCCATCAAATTCGTACGAATATTTGTTACGTAAACCTGCATTAATCGCTGTTTTATCAATCAAGGCTTGTCCAAAAGTATAGTAACTTTTGTAAACACTTAAAATTGATTTGAAAACCGAAAAATTTAATCGATAACGAAAGTATTCGTAAATAGATTTGTTACTGCTATAAGCCGTTATAAAATAATAAAAAGCTACAAAAATTAAGACTGAGTAAGCAGCCTTAATTCCGAGCTTTTTCATAACGTTGACAAATATTTTGTATCCCAGGACCGTTCCTTTAGAACGACCATCCCATTGTTTCATATCTGTTATTTATTCTCTAACTTTTGTTCTACAATTGCATAGAAATCTTCAAAAGTTATCATATTTTGAAAATCTTCTTTAATTAATTTCACACCGAAATTAGATTCAATGATTACCACTAAATCAACATAGTCCAAACTATCTAAATCTAAAGATTCTTTAATATTTTTTTCCTCTGAAATCACAGAAGGATCAACTTCAAATTCATCAATTAAGATAGCATTTAATTTTTCAGCGATTTTACTTTTCACCATATTAGGAGTTAAATTTTTTAATTACTAAGGCAGAATTCGTTCCACCAAATCCAAAAGAATTCGACAAATATACATCAAATTCTTTATTTAAGGTTTCTTTAACAATGTTTAATTTAACTGAATCTTCGTCTGCTTCTTCGAAATTAATATTTGGTGCAATAAAGTTATTCATCATCATTAAGTTAGAATAAATAATCTCACTTGCTCCTGCCATCCAACATTCGTGTCCCGTCATCGATTTTGTAGAACTTACAAAAGGTTTCGTTTTTCCAAAAACTTGGTCAATCGCTTTTGCTTCGTTCGCATCACCAACTGGCGTAGAAGTCGCATGTGCATTGATATATTGAATTTCATCAGCAGAAATTTTTGCTTGTTTCAACGCTCTATTCATTGCAATTGCTGGCCCATCTACATTTGGCGTAGAAATATGTCCACCATTCGACGAAAAACCATAACCCAAAACCTCAGCAATAATTGGCGCACCACGTTTTACTGCGGATTCATAGCTTTCTAAAATCAATGTTGCTCCACCTCCACTCGGCACCAATCCATCACGATTTTTATCGAAAGGACGACAAGCTTGTGTAGGATTTGCTTCATTTTCGGAAAAAACACCCAAACCATCAAAACTTGCCATTGCATACTTATTAATCTCCTGTGCTCCTCCACAAATAATCATATCTTGCAGACCATCTTTGATCATCATATAACCTAATCCAATCGAATGCGAACCACTTGCACAAGCTGCACTAATCGTAAAACTAATTCCAGTCAACTCAAAAATTGTTGCAAGATTCATGGTTACAGTAGAATTCATTGACTTGAAAATCGCTCCAGAACCAATTAATTCAGTATCTTTTTTCTCACGAACAATATCTATTGCATCAATAATTGCTTTTGAAACACTATCGTTTCCATATATAATTCCAACCTCGTTAGTCTTGATATACTCTTCCGTCAAATTAGCATTTTTCAACGCTTCTAAAGTTGCCATATAAGCGAACTCTGTTTCTTGACCAATTGTAATTCGTTGTCGACGATTCAAAAAAGGTTTCAAATCTGGTACTGGAACAGTTCCCGTCAAAGCTGATTTAAAGCCAAATTCTTTGCGTACTTCATCAAAAATAATTCCTGATTTTCCTTGACGCAAAGATTCTGTTACCTCTTCTAATGATGTTCCTAAGCAAGAATAGATGCCCATTCCTGTTATTACTACTCTTTGACTCATTTTATCTAAGAATAAATTCCTCCATTTATATTAATAACCTCTCCTGTGATATAACTCGATTTTTTAGAAACCAAAAAGCTTACCAAATCAGCAACTTCTTCGGCTTTTCCAAAACGATTTGCTGGAATCAACTTCTTTAATTCTTGTTGATCCAATTCATCTGTCATATCCGTTTCGATAAAACCTGGTGCAACAGCATTCACAGTTACATTACGTTTTGCTATTTCTTGTGCCAATGCTTTCGTAGCACCTATCACAGCAGCTTTTGCAGCAGAATAGTTTGTTTGTCCTGGCGTTCCTTTCAAACCAGAAACAGAAACTATATTAACAATTCTTCCGAATCTATTTCTCAATAATGGATTAATAAAGAAATGAGTTACGTTGTAAAAACCATTCAAGCTTGTATTAATCACATTTGACCAATCTTCTTGAGAAATCCACATAAACAAATTGTCTTTCGTAATACCTGCATTGTTTACAATAACTTCTACAATTGCATCTGTATTTTTCTCTGTCCATTCGGTTAAAACTTGTTGCGTTTGATTTGCATCAGCCACATCAAATTTTAAAATTTCTCCTGTTCCTCCTAATGCTTCAACTTCTTTCAAAGTCTCTAACGCAGCAGCTTCATTCGAATTATAATTTATCAAAAGATGATAATCATGTTCTTCGGCAATTTTCAAACAAATTGCTTTTCCAATTCCACGAGAACCACCTGTTACAATTGCACATTTCATGCTTTAGTTTACTTTATTATTTAGTAAATATTTTTTAACTTCCTTAAGATAAGGATAAATCACCTCATCTTCTTTAAATACAGGAACAATTTTACGAATCGAATCATAAAATGCTTTCCCTTTCGAAGATAATTTATCTTGTATTTGTAGAAATTCTATCGCTTGCGTTACAGCCATACTCTGAACCGTCAACACTTCGAACGTATTATCAATCACTTTTGCACAAATCGTAGCCGCATTTGTTCCCATACTCACAATATCTTGATTATCATTGTTGTTTGGAATACTATGCACATACATTGACGTAGAAAGTGTTTGATTTTCAGCTGTTGTAGAAGTCGCCGTAAATTGAGCAGCTTGCAAACCGAAATTAAAACCAAGCGTTCCTAAATTGACAAAAGGTGGTAAAATATTATTGATTTTTGGATTGACTAAATAGTTTAATTGACGTTCACTTAGCATTGATAGACGCGTAACAGCCAATTTTAATTTATCCAATTCTAATGAAACATAATCGCCATGAAAATTTCCTCCATGATGAACAGTTTGATTTTCAACATCGATAATTGGATTATCACTCGCCGAATTTATTTCATTTTCTAGTACTTCTTTCGCGGCATTCCAAGTATCATAAATTGGTCCTAAAATCTGAGGAACACAACGCAACGAATAATATTCTTGTACTTTTTCTTCAAAAATTTTCTCAGTACGTTCTTGATATAATTCGTCTGCACGTTTTTTGACTAATTTGCTATCATTCAAAAAATCGGTCATTTTATTCGCCACATAACGTTGACCAACATGTTGTTTAGCCTCGTTCAACGGTTTTGAATAATGATCATCAAAAGATTGTACAATTTCATTCATCATCGAGCTTAACGTAATCGAAAGATTAATTAATTGATTAACTTTAATCAAATTTACCATTCCAATTCCCGTCATTACCGAAGTTCCGTTCATAATTGATAAACCTTCGCGAATATGAACTTCTATTGGTTGAAGATTTTCAAGTTCAAACACTTCTTTCGTCGATTTGATTTCTCCTTTATAAAAAACTTCTCCTTCTCCAATTAATGTCAAAGCCAAATGCGCCAATTGAACCAGATCTCCACTAGCACCAACGCTTCCATGTTGATAAATGACAGGTAAAATATCACGGTTTACTAATTCTTGCATCAATACTAAAACTGAAGGATGAATCCCAGAATATCCCAACGAAAGCGTATTAAAACGTGCAATAACCGCAGCTTTTGTTTGGTCTAACGTCAACGGTTCTCCAATTCCTGTACAATGACTTCTGATTAGATTATATTGAAGCTGAATTGTATTTTCATCTTCAATACGATATTGTGCCATTGGTCCAAAACCTGTATTTACGCCGTAAATTATTTTATTTTTTGAAAATTCTTTTAAAAATTTAAAACTATTCTCCACACGATCAAATGTTGATTTATCAAGCAATAATTTTTTATTCTCAAAAAGTATGTTTTCTATAGTGTCAATTGTTAATTTTGTCATGTTATTGATTAGGTAAAAGATTTATCGATTTTGGTTATTTACTCCCTCAATCAGTTGCAAAAATAATTAAAAAACTATACAAAAAGTCATGATTGAAAATACAGATGTTTTAATCATTGGTGCAGGACCTTCGGGATCGGTTGCAGCAGCCTATTTAAGAGAAAAAAACATTAAAGTTATTGTTTTAGAAAAAACTCAATTTCCCAGAATTGTTGTTGGTGAAAGTTTGATCCCTCGCTCTATGGATCATTTTGAAGAAGCTGGATTGTTACCTTATTTAGAGAAACAAAATTTCGAAGTAAAACCTGGTGCGAGATTTATTCGAGGCGAACAAATTTGTATTTTCGATTTCAGTAAAAAGTTTGGGAAAGGACAAGATTGGACTTGGCAAGTTCCGCGTGCTGATTTCGACATGACTTTAGCTGATGCAATTATAGACAAAGGTGCAGATTTGCGTTTTAATGAAGAAGTAATTGATGTTCAATTTGAAGGAAAAAAATCGATTACAACTGTAAAAAAACAAAATGGAGAAACGTATCAAATCAATGCAAAATTTTTGATTGATGCGAGTGGATATGGACGCGTTTTACCACGATTATTAAATATTGATAGTCCATCAAAACTAAATCCACATTCAGCAATTTTCACACATATTAATGATGTTCGTCGCCCTGAAGGTCAAGAAAGAACGCAGATTTCTTTTGATATTATTGAAACGAAAGTTTGGTTGTGGGTAATTCCTTTTTCGAATGGAAAAACAAGTGTAGGGATCGTTGGCCCAACAGATTATATCAATCAATTATCAACCAATCAAGATACAACAGAAGCTTTGCAAAATGCAATTCAAAAATCCGATTTTTACGTCAATCGTTTTGGTAATTTACCATTTGAATTTAACCCAATTTGGTTAAAAAATTATTCCGCTGCGGTGACTAAAATGTTTGGAGATGGTTATGTTTTGACAGGAAATAGTACCGAGTTTTTAGACCCTGTCTTCTCTTCTGGTGTTTGTTTCGCAACAGAAAGTGGTTTGAAAGCTGCTAAGCTTGCTATTAAAGAAATGAATGGCGAAAAAGTAGACTGGCAGACAGATTACGAAGATTATATGAAAGAAGGTATCGATGTTTTCACCACTTATGTGCAAGAATGGTACACAGGAAATTTGCAAGAATTATTTTTCCATCAACCTGAAAATCCTGATGTCAAAGAAAAAATTTGTGCTGTTTTAGCGGGATACGTTTGGAACAAAGAAAATCCATTTGTAAAAAAACACAATAGTGTAATTCGGAATATGGCGTATCTGATTCGAATGGTTAAAGAAACAGAATAAATGAAAAGTCAACAATATGTTGGCTTTTTTGTTTTTAATTCAGATAGATTCTCTATTTTTGAGTAATCCAATACTTTAAAACGCATGCAATTTCAGACTATTGATACAGTTGAATCAATTTCGAAAGAAGATTTCATCAAAAATTATCTCAAAAAAAGGAAACCTTTGTTATTGAAAGGTTATGCGAAGAATTGGAAAGATTTTGACAAATGGAATCTCGATTATATCAAAGAAAAAGCTGGAGAACAAATTGTACCTTTATACGATAGCAAACCTGCTGATGCTAACAAAAGTTCGGACACTCCTGCTACACATATGAAGTTTAATGAATATGTAGATTTGATCAAAAAAGAGCCCTCTGATTTGAGAATTTTTTTCTTTATCATCAAAGATAAAATTCCCGAATTACTCAAAAATTTCACTTATCCTGATCTAGGTTTAAAATATTTTGAACGTTTACCAACATTGTTTTTTGGAGGAAGTGAAGCCAAAGTTTTGATGCATTATGATGTCGATATGACGGATTTCATTCATTTTCAGTTCCAAGGTGATAAACGAATTTTGTTGTTTGATCCAAAACAATCCAAAGCTTTATATAAAGTTCCACTTTCTGTACATACAATTTACGAAATTGATTATGATCATCCTGATTACGAAAAATTCCCAGCTTTGAAATACGCAAAAGGTTTTGATTTTGTCATGAATCATGGCGATGCTTTATTTATCCCACGCGGTTATTGGCATTATAATCGTTATTTAGAAGCAGGATTTTCAATGTCTTTACGCGCCTTTCCTAATGAGTTTTTTCAAGTGATGAATACCATTTATCATGTATTTATTATGCGCTATACCGATAAATTGATGCGCAAGATTTTTCAACTAAAATGGATTCATTTTAAAGAAAAATGGGCAATAAAGAAAAGCCATCGTTATTATGGAATTAAGAAATAGGTTTTAAATATTACTCAATTTTATAATCCATAGGAACCATGTTTGCTATTTTTTCCCAGCTCCAATATCCTTCAACAACCAAATTAGCAGGATGGTAATATGTACCATTTTCTTCAATTTTTAATAAATCGCTTTTTATAGCGAAAATAGAAAGTTGGTTCGAAATATATTTTGCACCATTCTGTTTTGCATAGTCCAAATCCTCTTTTTCATTTTTATATTCAACTGAATATAATCCTTTAAAATTAAGATACTGATCATTATTATCAACGATTTTCAAACTATCATATGGAACTTTTTGATTAACTAAGTAAGTAATTATTTTTGGAGGAACTTTACCTTCAATTCTACCTCCTAACAAAGTTTCTTCTTTAAATTTTATGTATTCAGGATTATCCTTGCGAATCAATCGTTTTATATCATATCCTTCTTCCTCAATTTTATTCTCATAAACTGCTTTCATAAAATGAGTAATACTTCCTAAATAAGATTTACGACGATTTTCTTGCCATTTTTTTTCTTTAGAAGCTGATGATTTTAACTCAGTAAAAAGTGCTGTTCCAAGAGTTAAGACATAATTTGACTTAAAATCAACATTAAAATCAACCAAGTCATACTCGATTTTATAACCTAAGTAATTGTTTGTAATGATTAAAGGATTTCTAGAAGTAGCAGATAATTGTCGTGTATTTTTATCATATTTAAACCTTAAGTCTTTCGAATTTTCTATTTTGCATTTTTTTGCAGCTTCATTACTTCCCAAAAACAATTTCAAAAAAGTCTGATAATAATACAACCAATCTTCTTTAGATATTGCTTGAACAACTGTTTCTTGCAACGCTACCACTTCAGGTTCTAAAACTACTTTATAAAATGTAATTTGATTTGTATTAACATTCAAAATATAATTTTCAAACAAACTTGCACGAACAATTAAGTTATATTGTCCATTAGGAAGACTTAGTTCAAATTCACCTTTTTCGTTCGTTTTTGATTTAATCGTAGAATTATCGACATAGATTTCAGCATTAATAATTGGAAGCGATTTTTCATCAATCACTTTTCCTTTAATTGTATTTTGTGCAAATAGATTACTACTAATTAAGAAAAAACCTAAAATAATAATTTGTTTAAAATTCATTGACTAAATTTTAAAACAAGATAATAAAAAAACCGCTATAAAGCGGTTTTGAATTTATTTGAAGAAATATGTAATTCCTAAAGTTAAAAATGATGAACGATTTGTTCCATTATCCCAACGTTTATAGTCGTAAGTATCTATTAAACCATATTGATAGCGTAAATTAATTTCGTATTTTCTATCAATAGAATAACCTCCACCGATATTAAAAGCTAAATCAAACGATTTTGGAACATTATTTTCTCTTTCAGGTTCATTTTCATCAAATTTTTCTGATACTTTGAAACCTAATTGAGGACCACCTTCAACGAAGAAATCTTTTCCTTGATCATCAAAATAGTATTTATACATAATTGGAATATTGATATAATTTAAGAAAGCTTTGTATTTCTCTCCACCTTCTTTATATAACGAATATTCACCTTGAGTAGTATATAAAACTTCAGCTTGTAAATAATGATTTTCGTTTCGAGTAGTTAATTGATATTTTGCAACTCCTCCAACTAAAAATCCAACTCTCTCTTTAGAAACTCCATGAACAATAGTTGTGTTACTAAGTCCAACACCTCCTTTAACTCCAAATTCGATTTGAGCAAAAGAAAAAGTAGATAAACTTAAAAGAAATAAACTTAATAGATTGGTTTTTAAATTTTTCATAAGTTATTGTATAATTTTAACAAAATTAAAGCTTTTTTTAATACAAACTTCATTTCATAAAAAAAGCTCTCCAAATGAAGAACTTTCTATATTATTTTCGAAAATTTATTTTTTTGGTTGAGGAGGAAATTTAGCAAGAATTTCTTCAATTGCTTTCGGGATTCTTTCCGCTTTAGCACTGATATTACTCAAATTAAGATCAGAACCAACACCTTGCCAAACCAATATATTACGTTTATCATCAATAATGTCTATTACAATTGTTCCTGCTTGATAAGAAGAAACGCTATTTCCGCCGTAATATCCGCCATAGTAACCATAAGGACCGTAGCCCCAATTGTTATTATTTACAGAAACTTGTTCTTTAGAACTTGTCAATAAATTAATAACTAAGTCTGCATCAGAACTTACTTTTGTAAATCCTTTTGTAGCCATTTGTGCATCAATTGCTTTAATTAGTCGATTCTTATCCAAATCGTTAACCTTTAACTTATCTAATCCTTTTTGGTGAAAAGTATAAGTTTTATATGAAGCAAAATTTGTTGATCTGTCGTAATCTGTACTTACTTGAACTGTTCCACAGCTTGTTACAAATAATGACAACAAAATTATAAAAGTAAAGTGTATAATTTTCATGACCTTGATTTTTTATTTAAAACTACAATTATTATTCCTAAATGTAAAGGTAAATCAAAAAAAAAAGAAGCTCAAAATACATGAACTTCTTTTTAACTAATATTTACAATTTTATTTTGCTAATTCTAACTCTTGAATTTTCACTTCAACAATTCCATTGTGATTGATTCTAACCAAATCTACAATTTGCGTTTCGTTGACTAATTCAGGATTAAAATCTGTCTGAACTTTTACATAATTTTCTGTAAAACCAAACATTTTCCCGTCTTTATTATCATGTTCCCAAAGCACTTTTTGAGTAGAATTTAATTGAGACTGATAAAAAGCTTGACGTTTTTTCTCTGATAAAATTCGTAACATTTTATTACGACGTTTACGTTCTCCTTGATCTACAACTCCTTCAAATTCGATCGCTTCTGTATTATCACGCTCCGAATAAGTAAATACATGTAAATAGCTAATTGGTAATTCGTTTAAGAAATTATATGTTTCCATAAACAATTCTTCTGTTTCTCCTGGAAAACCAACAATTACATCTACACCAATACACGCATTTGGCATCACTTCGCGAATTTTTGTTACACGATCTAAATAAAGATTAGATAAATAACGACGTTTCATTTTCTTCAAAATCTCATCGCTACCAGATTGTAATGGAATATGGAAATGCGGAACAAATCGATTACTTTTTGAAACAAAATCAATTGTTTCATTTTTTAATAAATTTGGTTCAATCGAAGAAATTCTGATTCGTTCTATCGCATCAACTTGATCTAATTCTTGTACCAATTCCAAGAAAGTATGTTCGTGTTTTTTATTCCCGAATTCACCTTTACCGTAATCACCAATATTTACACCCGTTAATACAATTTCTTTGATTCCTTTTTGTGCAATTTCATTCGCATTTTTGATAACATTTTCTACTGTATCTGAACGCGAAATTCCACGAGCCAAAGGAATTGTACAATACGTACATTTGTAGTCGCAACCATCTTGCACTTTCAAAAAAGCACGCGTACGATCACCGATTGAGTATGAACCAACGTAAAAATCGGCTTCTTCAATCTCACAAGAATGTACAATTGTTTCTTCTTTTTTATTGATATCGTCTAAATATTCAGCAATATTAAATTTTTCTGCAGCTCCTAAAACCAAATCAACACCTTCCATTTCCGCAATTTCTTGCGGTTTCAACTGCGCATAACAACCTACAACGACAACAAAACCTTCTGGATTTGCTTTCATTGCATTTTTCACAATCGTTCTGCACTCTTTGTCTGCATTTGCGGTTACCGAACATGTATTTATCACGTACACATTCGCAGAATCTGTAAACTCAACCTTCTGATATCCATTATCTTTCAAGTTTCTTGCGATCGTCGAAGTTTCAGAAAAATTAAGTTTACATCCCAATGTATGAAATGCAACTGTTTTAGTTTGATTATTCATAGCTGCAAATTTAAGAAATTATCCATAGTTTTGAAACATAAATAAATCAGCTATTCAAAATGACTAAATACTTTATCTACATTATGTTATTCGTTTCAATATTTTCGTGTTCTAAGAAAATTGAAATCGATGAAAACAAAGTATTTAAATTAAATCGTTACGATAATATTTCTTCTTTAGATCCTATCAATGCACGTACACAAGCCAATAATTGGGCATGCAATTTAATGTACAATAGTTTAGTGAAGATTGATAACGAACTAGAAATTCAGCCAGATATTGCAAAATCTTGGACAATTTCTGAAGATGGAAAAACGTATTCTTTTACTTTGAGAAATGATGTTTTTTTTCATAAACATGAAGCTTTCGGAAAAGATTCGACTCGAATTGTAACGGCTTCAGATTTCGAGTATAGTTTTAATCGTTTAAAAGATCCGAAAGCTGGAGGTTCTGGAGGTTGGATTATGAATAATATTGATTCATATAAAGCGATAAATGATACACTTTTTGAAATTAAATTAAAAGAGGCTTATCCTGCATTTTTGGGATTAATTTCGATGAAATATGCTTCGGTTGTTCCGAAAGAATTATTCAAAAATGGAAACGATGAATTCTTGAAACATCCAATTGGTACAGGCCCTTTTCAATTTAAGATTTGGGAAGATAATGTGAAAATGGTTTTTAGAAAAAATCCAAAGTATTTCGAGTTTGATGAAAAAGGACAACGTTTACCATATTTAGAAGCGGTTAATTTATCATTTTTACCAGAGAAAAATTCAGAATTTTTAGAATTAATCAAAGGTAATTTGGATATGATGGCAGATTTGGATCCTTCTTATAAAGATGAAATTTTAAATCCAATCGGAGATTTGAATCCAAAATATTCAAATATTTTAACGATTCAAAAAGTTCCTTATTTAAGTACCGTTTATTTATGTTTTTATCTTGATGCGCCCAATGCAGTTGATTTGAAATTGCGTCAAGCATTAAATTATGGAGTTGATAAAAACAAAATCATCAAATATATGATGAAAGGTCAAGCTTTTGAAGCAGATGGAGGTTTCATTCCGAAAGGTTTACCAGGTTATTCGCCAGAAAGTGGTTACAAATATTCTCCCGAAAAAGCACGTGAACTAATCAATAGCTATAAAAAAACGAACGAAAAAATTGTACCAATCGAGCTGACAACTGTGCAAGAATATGTAGATGTTTGTGAATATATTGCGGCAGAAATGGCAAAATTAGGCTTACCAATAAAAGTGAATGTTGTACCTGGACCAACGATGCGCGATGGAAAAGCAACGGGAAAATTTACGTTGTTCCGCGCAAATTGGGGAGCAGATTATCCAGATGCCGAAAACTTTTTGTCTTTATATTATTCGAAAAACTTTGCGCCAGAAGGTCCAAATTATTCACATTACAAAAATGGTGAATTTGATAAAATGTACGAACAAGCATTTTTGACCAATAATCTAGACGAACGTGCCAAAATTTATCAAAAAATGGATGCATTGATGATGCAAAACGCTCCAATTTTGCCATTATTTTATGATCAAACAACGTTATTTTTGAATAAAAAAGTTAAGAATTTTTCGATGGGACCAATCAAATTATTGGATTTAACGAGAGTTTACAAAGAATAATTCTTTTGACATTTCTCAAAAAGTTTGAACATCTTTTAAAAAAATCTAAATAATATTTCATTTTATTTCACGACATTAGATAATTGTTAACTTATTTGAAATAATGGGTTTTCTCTAACGTTTGAAATCAACAATTTAAAAGAAATTATTTCAGAAATATAGGCGTTAAACCGAGTTTTTTTAGATATATTTGACACCAAATTTTTAATCAAAATCATTTAAATTTTTACTTATGAAAGTAAGACAACTTTTCGTAGTAGGATCTATCGTTACTCTTGTTGCAATTGGAGTAATCTCTTATTTTTGGCCAGGTATCTTATGGTCTTTAATAATTATTCTTCCTTTGATTGCTTTAGGATTTGCAGATATCTCGCAAACAAAACACGCTATCAGAAGAAACTTTCCAATTATTGGACATGGACGTTATTTGTTAGAAAGTATTCGTCCAGAAATTATGCAATACTTTGTTGAAACGGATACTGAAGGGAAACCTATTGACCGTTTGATGCGTAGTATGGTGTATCGTCGTGCAAAAAATGTAATTGACACAGTTCCTTTTGGGACGCAATTAGATGTTTATGAACCAGGATATGAGTGGTTAAATCACTCGATGTATGCAGGAAAAATCAAACATGCTGATGATCCACGTGTAAAAGTTGGTGGAAGCGAATGTAAACAACCTTATTTAGCAAGTTTATTAAACATTTCTGCAATGTCTTTCGGTTCGTTAAGTGAAAATGCTGTATTAGCAATGAACAAAGGAGCCAAATTAGGAAACTTTGCGCACAATACAGGTGAAGGGGGAATTTCTCCATATCACTTACAGCCAGGTGGAGATTTGATTTGGCAAATTGGTACAGGATATTTTGGATGTCGTGCAGCTGATGGTGGTTTCGATCCAGATAAGTATGTAGAGCGTGCTACTTTACCAAATGTAAAAATGATTGAGTTGAAAATTTCTCAAGGTGCAAAACCAGGTCACGGAGGAATTTTACCAGCAAATAAAAATACTCCAGAAATCGCTAAGATTCGTGCTGTAGAACCATATACAACTGTTGATTCTCCTCCATCTCACTCAGCTTTCTCTGATGCAGAAGGAATGTTACATTTCATCAAACAATTAAGAGAATTATCAGGTGGAAAACCAGTTGGATTTAAATTGTGTATTGGGATTAAACGTGAGTTTATCGAGATTTGTGAAGCAATGATTAAAACGGGTATCAAACCAGATTATATTGCAATTGACGGTGGTGAAGGAGGAACTGGAGCTGCTCCTGTAGAGTTTTCAAACTCTTTAGGTATGCCTTTGTTAGATGGTTTAGCTTTTGCAGTTGATACTTTACGTGGTTATGGTCTTAAAAAAGATATTCGTGTTGTAGCTTCTGGAAAAATTATTTCTTCTTTCCACATTGCTCGTGCAATGGCTATTGGTGCGGATTTAGTTTATTCGGCTCGTGCAATGATGATGGCTGTAGGATGTATCCAAGCATTACAATGTAATACAAATACATGTCCTGTTGGTGTTGCGACGCAAGATCGTGAATTAATGAAAGGTTTAGACGTAGAAGATAAAGCAACTCGTATGTATAATTTCCACAAGAAAACAATGCATATTTTATCTGAGTTAATTTCTGCAACAGGTGTTAAATCTCACAGAGATTTCAATCGTTATCACGTAAATTTACGTATCGACAATACACGTATTATGTCTTACGATCAATTATACCCAATTGTAGAAGAAGGTGCATATGTAGGAATGTCTGTAGAAGATGTTTTACAAGAAATTAGAATTCGTACATTAAGTAAAGTCAATTAATCAATTTCATATAATAGTAAAAAAGCAATCCAATTGGATTGCTTTTTTTATTCAAGAATATTCCGTAAATATTGAGACGGACGAAAACCTGTATGTTCCAAAAAAGCATCTGAAAAAGTCTTTCTCGAATTAAAACCTGTTTCTTCTGCCAACGCATCAATTGTGTATTTTTTGAGATTTGGCTCATTTTCAATTCGTTTCAAAAGATGATTAATTCTCAATTCATTGATATATTGGTTAAAATTTTTCGATCTCGAACGATTAATATAATTTGACACAATTGTTCGATTGGCGTTCAATTCTAGAACCAAATCATTCAACGAAAATTTTGGATTTAGAAATAACTTTTGTTCTTCAAATAATTGCAAACTTTGTTCGAAATCTTCATCAATTTCAACTTCGAATTTTGTTTTTTCTAATTGATTTTCTTCCTTAATATCTAACTCAAGTATTATTATTTCATCAAGACATTTTTGTAAATAATTCTTCTTTTTTTGATGTTTTTGATTCATTTTATAAAAAACAATTCCACCAAAAAATAGAATTACTACTAAACCAAAAAATGAAGATCTTTTGAAGTTTTGATTCTTTTCTTTCAATAAATTTCGTTCAGTTTTCAGGAATGTATTTTCATATTTCTCGAGATTTGGTTTCAAAACAGTATGATCAGCCACATAAAATAAACTATCAAAAGACAATAAATTATTTACAGATAATAATTTATCTCGACTATTTCCATATTTCTCGTTGTATTCAACTACTCGTTCATAAGAAAGTCGCAGTTCTTCATCAAGAATTTTATATTGTTTTGAGAATTCCACAACATTTTCAAAATATTGGATTGCTTCTCTATTTCGCTTTTGTTGATATAAAATTTCACCTAAAAATTGCTCCGAAATCACATACCATTTGATATCATTTTGCTTCCAGAAAGCTTGTTGTGCTTTTTTCAATGTATTAAATGCCGAATTATAATCTTTTTTGTAGAAATCAATTATTCCTTTATTCTTCAAAGCATATTGATAATTTACCGTATCAACCGTTTCAGATAATTCAATTTTGTTGTAATAATCACTTTTGTTCAGATGATTTGTTTTGCTATATAAATAAGACAATTTCCCAAGAATGGAAAGATAAATGCTGAACGATTTTGGTTGCTGTTTATGCTTTTCGAAATATGATAAAGAAGTTTCGTATAACACTATAGATTCCTTGATTTCATGTAAGTTTTCTTTTGTTTTCGCAATTCCAACAAGCGAAGAATAAAATGTAAAATCATCTTTTATTTCAGTTGATAGTTGTTTCGAAATGGTGAAATTTTTCAATGCATTATTGTAATTACGTTGCTCCAAAAAATAATTTCCTTTTTCGATATAAGCTTCACTCAACACAACTTTATCATTCAATCGATAAGCTGTTGAAATCGTTGAATCAATAATTCGAAGATTTTCTTCAACCAAATCATTATTTTTTTGACGCAAAAATTCAGCTTTATCTTTTTGTGTTTTTCCAAACATATTTACTGAACTGAATATGAATAGAATAACTATAATAAATTTAAGAAACCTATTTCCCGAAATCATAAAACGTAACATATTGTATTTCTTTAATTTAAATAATATTGTAAACAATTATCATTTGACACCAAGTTGATAAAAAACATTTAAAAATATAAATTAAAATTGTTCAAACAAAAATTTTACTTCCTCTAAATGTAAGTAAAACAATAATCAACACAATTTTATTATGAAGTTTCTACAATTAATTCTCATTTTGATTAGCTCTTTTGCTTTTGCACAAGAAAAATATTCGATTACAGGCTATATTTCATCAGAAAAAGAGTCAAAAACAATTCACGCAAAAGTTATTTTATACGATGAATTTCAAAATGTTATTCAAACAATTGAAACTGAAAATTCTAAATTTAACTTTGAAAATTTAGAACCTAAAATCTATTTAATTTCTGTTATTTATGACAATAATATTCAAGATGAAGAACCTTTTTATTTAAACGAAAATAAAACATTTCACTTAAATATTGATGAAACTGTACAAATTGATGAAGTTATAATCAATGGAAAAAAAGAAACTTTCAAAATAGAAAATGGCAATTATAATATTGATGTCGCCAATTCAAATTTTAATAAACTTGCTACAACTAAAGAATTATTTTCAAAATTACCAAGCGTCATGTTAGGCGCAGATCAAGAAACATTGACGATTATTGGAAAAGGAAATCCTTTGTTGTATTTGGACGATCAACAAGTTGATTTTTCTACCATTTCGAGTTTAGCAATTGAGGACATAAAATCGATTGAAATTATCAAAAACCCTTCTGCTAAATATGAAGCAAATGGAAAATCTATCGTAAAAATTAATCTAAAGAAAAGTAAAAAAGAAGGTTTAAAATTGACTTTGCAAGAAACATTATCTTTCAAAAGAAAGTTTAATAATTATTTCAATTCGACTTTTCAAATTCGTAAAAATAAAAGCGAATTTAAACTGAACGCATCTTATAATCAACTAAATCCGTGGGAAGGAAATGGATTCGATTATCGCATAAAAGACAAAAATATTCAGTCCAATTATTTCATAAAATCGCAAACTAAACGTCCACATTTTATTGTAAACACAAGCTTTTTTCAGGAATTAAATGAATCTGGAGATTATTTTTCGTTTGCTATTAATTCAAATTTTAGAAAAGATAAAGGTTTGCTTGATACCAAAACAGAATATACCGAAAACAATGAAAATCAATCTATTTTAACGTTAAATGATAATGAAAATCATCGAAATTTTGTGAATACTTTGGTGAATTACAATAAAAATATTCAATCAATTGACGCAAGTATTTTAACAGGATTACAATACACGATTTATAATACAGGAACAACATATGATTTTTATAATAAGATTAATGAGAATGATGTCGAATACAATCAATCGCGCTATCAAAAATATCGTCTTAAGGTTTTTGCAGGAAAATTTGATGTAGAGAAAAAGTTTGAATCTGATCAAAAAATTGAATTTGGAGGACGTTTTACACACGCTAAATCTGAGACGAATAATGAAACATTTTTTCCTCAACAATCATCAGAAGAATTTCTTTATAATTTCAAAGAACTGAATCTTTCCGCCTATTTGCAATACACTAAAAATTATGAAAAATGGAATTATAAAGCTGGATTAAGAACAGAAACGACTAATTCTAAAGGTCTTGATGAAATAAAACAACTTTCGGATATTGATAAAAAATACATCGATTGGTTTCCGAATGCAGAAATTAATTACACTTTTGATAATAAAAATGCGTTAACAATTTACTATAAACGTACGATTGACAGACCGAATTACAGCAATCTTTCTTCTGGGAATTTGTACGGAAGTCCTTATATCGAATACAGTGGAAATTTTAATATTTTACCTACTTACACCGACACATTTTCAGCGAATTATTCATTAAAAAAATGGAACATGAATGTGACGTATTATCAAAGTAAAAATCCGATGAATTATACATTAATTTATAATGATGTGAGAAATATTTCAACATTTACAACGATTAATTTCGAAAAAGAAAAAAACATTTCTGTTGCTTTGGATGTTCCATTCGAATATAAATTTTGGTCAACACAAATTAGTTTAGCTATAATTTATAGTAAAATAATTGATGAAAAAGCTGTGTTAAAAAAATCGATTCCGTATATCTATTTATACTCTAATCACAATTTCAAATTGGGAAAAGATTTCAACTTTATGGTTGATGGATATTGGTTAAGCAAACGAACTGAAGGAATTTATGATCGAAATTCTCAAGTTATCGTTAATCTTGGATTGACAAAATCATACAAAAACTTTGATTTTTCTATTCGTTTCAATGATTTATTCAAACAAATGAAATTTAGCGAAACACTGAATTATGATAAAATAAGTTCTAAAAATCTATTTTTAGTCGATTATCAAGAACTATCAGTTAGTGTTAAATATAATTTTGGCCGATTGAATAAAACCATCTCGAAAGAGAATAAAGTAAATGAAGAGGAAGGGAGAATTAGGTAATCTCAACTTATAAACCAAAAAAGCCATTCTTTCGAATGGCTTTCAATTTATGGATTGTTAGAATGTTTTATGTATTACAATTCTAAAGCTCTTTTAGCGTCACCTCCCATTAATACGTTTAATGGATCTTCTACCGCTTCTTTAACAGCAACTAAGAATCCTACAGATTCGCGTCCGTCGATGATACGGTGGTCATAAGATAAAGCAACATACATCATTGGAGCGATAACAATTTGTCCGTTTTTAACAACTGGACGCTCAACGATATTGTGCATTCCTAAGATACCTGATTGAGGTGGGTTGATGATTGGTGTAGACATCATAGATCCAAATACACCACCATTAGTGATTGTAAATGTACCTCCTGTCATTTCATCAACAGAAATTTTTCCGTCACGTACTTTGATTGCTAAATCTTTGATAGATTGCTCAACACCACGGAAAGTTAAGTTTTCTGCATTACGTACAACTGGCACCATTAAACCTTTTGGTCCTGATACTGCAACAGAAACGTCAGCAAAGTCAAATTTTACTTGGTAGTCACCGTCAATCATAGAGTTTACGTCTGGGTATAACTCTAATGCGCGTGTAACTGCTTTTGTAAAGAAAGACATGAATCCTAAACCAACACCGTGTTTAGCTTTGAATTCGTCTTTATATTGGTTACGTAAAGCAAAAATTGCAGACATATCAACTTCGTTGAATGTAGTTAACATTGCAGTTTCATTTTTAACAGAAACTAAACGTTGTGCAATTTTACGACGTAATGATGATAATTTTTTCTCTGATTGAGCACGAGTTCCTTGAGTAGAAGTTCCCATTGCTGGTGTAAAACGAGCTGCATCATCTTGAGTGATACGTCCGTCACGTCCTGAACCTTTTACTTGAGAAGCATCGATACCTTTTTCGTCTAAAACTTTTTTAGCCGCTGGAGATGGAGTTCCCGTAGCGTAAGTTGCAGCTGGAGCAGCAGGTGCTGGCGTAGCAACTGGAGCTGGAGCAGCTTTTACTTCTTCTTTAACCTCAGCTTTTGGTGCTTCTGCAGCTGGAGCGCTTCCTCCTTCTGGTTTAGCAGCTGATGTATCAATAAGACAAACAACTTGTCCTACTTCTACAACATCACCTTCTTCCGCTTTCAAAGTGATAATTCCACTTTCTTCTGCTGGTAATTCTAATGTTGCTTTATCTGAGTCAACCTCAGCAATTGCTTGGTCTTTTTCTACGTAATCACCGTCTTTTACTAACCACGTAGCGATCTCTACTTCTGTGATTGATTCCCCTGGTGATGGGACTTTCATTTCTAACATATCTATTAGCTTTATTTTTTAATTGAATACTTTATTAATTACCTCTTCGTAAATTGCAGCCCAACGTTTACTTGAACCTGGTGCTGTTGCAGCACTTTCTGCTGGAGAAACTACGTCGAATGGATATTTTCTTAACTTACGTAAGATATACATCCAAGCTCCCATATTTTCTGGTTCTTCTTGTGCCCAAACCAATTTAGCATTACCAAATTTAGAGATGATAGCATCTACTTTTTCTTCATTTAAAGGATATAATTGCTCTAAACGAATAATTGCAGTTTCTTTATCACCTAATTCTTGGCGTTTTTTGTCTAAATCGTAGTAGATTTTTCCTGAACAGAAAACTACTTTTTTCACTTTTTTCGCATCTACTGTTACATCTTCGATGATTTCTTGGAAACCTCCATTTGCGAAATCTGCTAATGATGATACTGCTGATGGATGACGTAATAATGATTTTGGTGACATTACAACCAATGGTTTGCGGTAATCTGTTACAACCTGTCTTCTTAATGCGTGGAAGAAGTTAGCTGGAGTTGTGATATTTGCAACAAACATATTGTTACCAGCACACATTTGTAAGAAACGCTCTAAACGTGCTGAAGAGTGCTCTGCTCCTTGCCCTTCATATCCATGAGGCAATAACATTACTAAACCATTTTGTAATTTCCATTTATCTTCTGCTGCAGAAATATATTGGTCGATTACGATTTGCGCTCCATTCACGAAATCTCCAAATTGAGCTTCCCAAATAGTTAACGCTTTAGGATTTGCCATTGCATATCCATAATCAAAACCTAAAACTGCATACTCAGATAATAATGAATTATAGATTCTTAATTGACCTTGTTCATTATTGATATGGTTTAATAAGATAATTTCTTCTTCTGTGTCTTCAGTTTTTACAACCGCATGACGGTGAGAGAAAGTTCCACGTTCTACATCTTCCCCAGAAACACGCACGTTACGTCCGTCTGTTAAGATAGAACCGAAAGCTAAAGCTTCTCCTAATCCCCAGTCAATTTTATCTTCCTCAATCATTTTTCCACGTCCTTCAATTAAACGAGAAACTTTTTTGATTAATTTTTTACCTTCAGGAACTGTAGAAACAGCTTTTGCAATTTCTTTTAATTTTGCTTCGTCGTAAGAAGTATTTGCTTGTTCAAAAACTTTTGCATCATCAGCAATTTCAAATCCTTCCCACTCTTCTGGCATGAAAGGGAAAATGTGATTACGCTCAATTTCTTTAGAAGCTTCGAAATTCGTTTCTAATAGAGCTTTAAATTCTGCTTCTTTTTGTTTAACGATTTCTTCTCCTATTACACCTTCTTTTAATAATTTATCCTTGTAAATTTCACGAGGATTTGGGTGTTTAGCGATTAAGTTATATAATTTAGGTTGAGTGAATTTTGGTTCATCACCTTCGTTATGTCCATATTTACGGTATCCTAATAAATCGATGAATACATCAGAACCGAATTCTGCACGATAATCTGCTGCAAAACGGAAAGCGTGAACTACCGCTTCTACATCATCAGAATTTACATGCATTACAGGAGACAATGTTACTTTAGCAACATCTGTACAATATGTAGATGTACGCGCATCTAAATAGTTTGTTGTAAACCCAACTTGGTTATTTACCACAACGTGTACTGTACCACCTGTTTTATATCCGTCTAATCCTGCCATTTGAACAACCTCGTAAACGATTCCTTGTCCAGCTACAGCAGCATCACCATGAATTAAGATTGGAATAATTTTAGAATAATCATCTTTGTAATCTTCCTCAACTTTTGCACGTGTAATCCCTTCTACAACTGCATCTACAGTCTCTAAGTGAGATGGATTTGGTGCTAAATTGATTCGGATATCTTTTCCATTCAATGCTTTGATTTGATTTGATGATCCCATGTGATATTTAACATCACCAGCCATTAAATCTGTATCAAAAGCTTTTCCTTCGAATTCTGAAAAGATTTGAGAATATGATTTTCCAAAAATGTTAGCCAAAACATTCAAACGACCACGGTGAGCCATCCCTACGATAACCTCTTGTACGCCGTGATCTGCAGAACGGTTAATCAATGTATCCAAAGCAGGAATTAAAGATTCATTTCCTTCTACTGAGAAACGTTTTTGTCCAACATATTTCGTGTGCATAAAGTTTTCAAAAGCAGTTGCTTCATTCAACTTTTCTAAAACACGTTCTTTCTCCTCCTTAGATAATTTTGGTTGATTCAAGTTTTGGTTTAACCAATTCTGAATCCAATTAATTCTTTGAGGTTCTCTTACATACATATACTCGATTCCGATAGATTCGCAGTACATGTTTTCTAAGTGTCCAATGATTTCACGTAAAGTGATTGGTCCACCAATACCTAAAATTTCACCAGCATTGAATGTCAATCCTAAATCGGCATCTGTCAAACCGAAGTTCTTGATGTCTAATGAAGGTTCAAAAGTTCTACGCGCTCTAACTGGGTTAGTCTTAGTAAACAAATGTCCACGAGAACGGTAAGCATCAATCAAATTGATTACTTTAAATTCTTTCTGTACGTTGTCTGGAACTTGAGATACTACTGCAGGATTAACTACTGCTTGCGTTGTTTGACTAGCTTTGTTAGGAGCTGTTTGTGTTGCTGGTGCAAATAATGGCTCTCCATCATATGTTGCATTCGCAAAGTCATACCCTTGGAAAAAAGCTTTCCAACTTGGTTCAATACTATCCGGATATTGGACGTATTGATCATATAAGTCGCCTATAAACTCTAAATGAGCGGCATTTAAAAACGAAAAACGATCCATAAATTTTACTCTCTATGAGATTTAGCTACAAAAATAAACTATTTAAGGCTTTAAAAAAAATTACTTTCATCATATTTATCTTATCTCGCCATAAAAATATATTATAATCAAATAATCATTACATTTGATATAAATTTAAGAAAGATTTTACATTTAGATGAGAAATTTTCTAACAAAAAAAATAAACAAACGTTGGATTGGCTTCTTTATAATATTTGTGATTTTCGCTATTACAATATGGTCGAGTAATAAAATTGTACAAGAGCTAAAACGTGAAGAACACAAACGTGTAGAGAATTATGCGCGATCGTTAGAGTTGATAAGCTCATCAGAATTTTTAGATCCGAAAACGCAAGATTTTCTATTCAAATTAATTGAAGACAACAAATCGATCCCTGTTGCACTTGTAGACGAAAAAGGCATTATTGTAGACACCAAAAATATTGATGAATCCATCGTAAAAGATTCGGTTCAATTAAAAAAATATGTCAACAAAATGAAATCGTCGGAACAAACAATTGATGTTGAATTAATCGGAACTAAAAATTATGTTTATTTCAAAAATTCAAAACTTCTCAATCAATTACAATATTATCCACTCATCATTATTTTATTGATTTTACTGTTTTTTGGATTTTCGTACTGGTATTTCAAAACAGTTCGTGACACCGAAAAAAGTTATTTATGGGCTGGAATGGCAAAAGAAACGGCACATCAAATTGGTACACCACTTTCTTCGTTGATGGGTTGGGTCGAATTATTGAAATTGGAAGAAATCGATCAAACTTCAGTCATAGAAATTGAAAAAGATGTGGATCGATTGAAACATATTGCCGAACGTTTCTCGAAAATTGGTTCAACTTCTGAACTCAAACAAACTGATATTATTTCAACTTCCAAACAAACAGTGGATTATATTTCGCAACGCATTTCGAAAGGAATTGAATTAAACTTTACTACCGATGTCGATGAATTTAACATCAATCTTAATTCTTCTTTATATAGTTGGGTTATCGAAAATTTGATGAAAAATGCCGCTGATGCAATGCAAAATAAAGGCGTTTTGGATATCGATATAAAAACGAAAGGTAAATTTGTCGAAATTTCTATTGCTGATACAGGTTCTGGAATTCCGACCAAATTGCAGAAAAAGATTTTTCAACCTGGCTTTACTACCAAAAAACGCGGTTGGGGATTGGGATTATCATTAGCAAAACGAATTATCGAAGATTATCACAAAGGAAAAATATTTGTAGCTAAATCATCTAAAGAAACGGGAACTGAGTTTAAGATTTTATTGAAAAAATAATCAGAAATATTACACAAAATCTTGATTATATAATGAGGTATACTTTTTGTGACTTTGTTAGAACGACAACTGTTTTGTAAAATTAATAATTATGAACGCAAAAGATGTATTGAAAGAATTACACGAAAAATATGATTTATAAGACTAGAATTTCTTCTGAAGCTGCCCAAGATATTGAACAAGCTCTTTCTTATTATTCAAACTTTTCTACATCTGCGGCAAAATCTTAAGTTTTGGAAACTTTGGAAATAATCCTTTCTATCAAGTGAACTATAGAAATTTGCGTTCAAAACCTTTTAGATCTTTTCCTTATTTGTTTTTTTTTGAAACTAATGAAGAAGAAAAAACTTTTTTATTTATGCAGTTTTTAATGCGCATAGAAATCCTACAAAATATCCAAAATAAAAAATGAGCTGAAAAGTTTTACTTTCAGCTCATTTTTTTAATATTATTTTCTAATATATCAGTATTAATTACTATTCTTTTACACCAATATAAATCTCAATTTCTGCATCAGCAGGATTTTGAGCTTTTTCGGTGTACAATTCGTAATCATATTTATACGTGCGATTTAGATTTGCATCATCATTCCAAATTTCTGTCCAAGTTTTCCCAACTGCTTCGTGCAATTCTCCTTTGGCAATATATTTTTTGAATGTTTGTGGCTCAAATTCACGACCAACCATACCTTCTGGAATTTCATCTAATGAAGAAACTTCTAAACCAATAATTGTCATATACTTTCCTGTAAAATCACTTTCATAATCTGTGTAAACAGAATAAATATTAGAACTAATTGCATTTGGAATTTTAGCAATTATATTCTCATCGAAAAATTGATGCCACAATTTTCCTAAATCATCAATCGCTTGACTATCATTATTAGACGTTTGAGTCGTTATTCCTATAATTTTCAACTTATTCATTTTTAAGGTTTTTAAAATCCTAAAATCATTTTCGCAATCGAAAAGTAAATCAACAAACCAAAGATATCATTACTTGTTGTGATAAATGGTCCCGTTGCAATAGCAGGATCAACACCATATTTATGCAACATAATTGGAATAAATGTCCCAATCAAACTTGCTAAAATCATCACAATAACTAAAGCTAAAACAATGGTTGAAGAAATTTCGTAGCTTGTGCTCATCAAGAAATGTGTCGCCAATAAAAGTACAAAAGCTAATAATGTACTATTCAATAAAGCTAATAACATTTCTTTTCCTAATCTTTTCCAAATAGAACCCGAAATATTACTATTCGCCAAACCTTGCACAATAATCGCAGAAGATTGCACACCAACATTTCCTGCCATGGCAGCAACAAGCGGCGTAAAAAAGAATAATTGCGGATACAAATTCATCGCATCGCTAAAACTTTGCGACACATTAACTGCTACAAAACTACCTACCAAAGCCAATAAAAGCCAAGGTAAACGAGCGCGAGTTAATTTCAATATATTATCATCAGAGTCGACATTTTGAGTAATCCCGGCTGCTAATTGATAATTTTCTTCAGCTTCTTCACGAATCACATCAATCACATCATCCACCGTAATTACACCTACCAAACGCGTTAACTCGTCCACTACAGGCACTTCGTACAAATCATATTTTTCGATTACTTTCGCAACCTCCATATCTTTTGTATAGGTCTTTACATATTGGATCTTTTCATTGTAAACATCTGCCACTTTAGTGTTCGCAGAAGTTGTCAACAAACGCTTTAAACTCAATGTTCCAAGTAATTTTTCATCTTCATCAACTACATAAATCGAGAAAACTTCTTCTAAATCCTCAGCTTGTTTTCGCATTTGTTTTACCGCTGTGATTACCGACCAATCTTTGTTAACTTTTATCAACTCTTTTCCCATCAAACCTCCAGCCGTATCTTCGTCATAGCGCAAAAGATCTACAATTTCACGGGCATGTTCTTGGTCTTCTAATTGTGCAATTACCTCATCTTTCTTTTCATCAGAAAGTTCATTGATAACGTCAACTGCATCATCGGTATCCATCTCATTGATGACATCTTCGGCAATTTCTTTTGCAGTAAGCGTTTTCAGGAATTTACGTCGATCATCTTCTTCTAATTCAAGAAGGATATCAGCAGAAATTTCATTATCGAGTAAATCAATTACAAAAGACTGTTCTTTGGTCGAAAGCTCATCAAACAATTCAGCAATATCAGCAGGGTGCAAATCTTGCAACATCTCCTTAACTGCTTTTGCATTTTGCTGATTAATACTTTCGTTTAAATGTTCAATAAAATCTTTTGTAATTTTTACCTCCATAATCTATTTCATTCTTTTCGTTAACTCAATAAAATCTTCGACAGATAATTGTTCTGCGCGCATATTCAAAAACTCGTGATCGTTTAAATCCTCAGGAATACCCAAAGCCTTCAACGAATTACGAAGCGTTTTTCTTCTTTGTCCAAAACCAGCTTTTACCACTTGAAAAAATCGTTTCTGTTCAACTCCTTCAATTTCTGTTCGGTAGCGTTTCATAATAATAACGCCCGATTTCACCTTTGGTGGTGGTGTAAAAACGTGTTCTGGAACAGTGAACAAATATTCACAATGATAATACGCTTGAGCTAAAACAGAAAGTATACCATAATCTTTTGTACCTTTTTTTGATGCAATACGTTCGGCAACTTCTTTCTGAAACATTCCACAAACTTCGGGAACAGTGTAACGCTCTTCTAAAGCTTTAAAAATAATTTGCGAAGATATATTATACGGAAAATTTCCTAAAATAGCAATTTGTTCATCAAACTTTGATGAAAAGTCCATTTTCAAGAAATCTTCGGAATGAATTTTAAATCCTGGGTAAAATGGTTGATAATATTCTTTTAAATATTCGACTGATTCTGTATCAATCTCCACAACCTCTATATTTTTCTTTGCTTGTAAAATATATTTTGTCAACACGCCCATTCCTGGACCAATTTCTAAGACACGATCATAACCTTCCCAAGTTAACCCTTCGGCGATGTCTCGTGCAATATTTTCATCATTCAAAAAATGCTGACCTAAATGTTTTTTAGCTTTTACTTTCAAAAATTCTAAATTTTAAGTTTTCTTTAACCAACTTACCGTAGAATATATACGGAATATCTTTCTTGCGAAATAAGTTTTTTTTATCTTAGCCCCAAAATTAACCCAAATGTCAAAAACGAACGATAAATTTGAGAAAAAAAGACTGCGATCTTCTAACATCACTGTTGTGATTAGTATTTCGCTTGTTTTATTTCTATTAGGTATTTTCGGCTTAATTGTCATTAATGCACAAAGTTACGCAGAACATCTAAAAAGAGAGTTAAAAATCGAGGCATATTTTAAAGATGTCGAAGATCCAAAATTAAAAGATAAGGAGCTTGATTTACAAAAATCTTATATCGATTCGTTGAAAGTGAAGTATCCTTTTGTTGAAGCTACACAGTATATCAGCAAAGAGGATGCAGCTAAAATTGCGAAAAAAGATTTGGGTACGGATGGTAGCGATTTCTTCGAAGAAAGTATTTTCCCTGCATCAGTTCAAATTACATTGAATCCTGCATTAATACAATCTGTTGAACAAATTGATTCTATTAATAAGGTATTGGCTAAAAATCCGATTGTAGACGAAGTAAAAAGTGACAAAGAAGCGATGGTAACGATTTACCACAGCATCAATAAAATTACATTCTGGATTATGATTTTTGCTGTTATCTTCTTGGTAATCGTTGTTGTATTAATCAACAACTCTATTCGTCTGAAAATATACGCAAAACGTTTCAGCATCAAAACAATGCAATTAGTTGGAGCGCGTAGACGTTTCATTGTAAAACCTTTCTTGATAGAAGCCGCAGTTTTAGGTTTCTTAGCAGCATTTATTGCAGCTGTAGGATTAGGTTTCTTATGGTACATTTTAGCAACAAAAGTTGGTTTAGTACTTTGGAACCCAAGCTTCACTCCACTTATTATTATTTTAATTGGAATTGGAGTTGTCATTGCCGTATTTAGTACATTGTTTGCTGCATGGCGTTATTTAAGATTAAAAACTGATCAACTTTATTAATGAAATCAAATTCTATCGATACAACAAAAAAATCAGCATCTACAAATGATGCTGGTTTTACTTTTTTATTCGGAAAAAGAAATTACATTTTCATGGCAATTGGTGTTGCACTAATTGGTCTTGGATTTTTATTAATGACAGGACACGATGCCAACACAAGACCAGATGGAACGTGGGATGCAAATTATTGGAACGACGAAATCTATTCTTTTCGTAGAATTAGATTAGCGCCATTTTTAGTTGTCGTTGGTTTCATCGTCGAGATTTATGCCATTTTAATCAATCCGAATAAAGAAAAATAATGAATACTTTACAAGCAATTATAATTGCTATAATAGAAGGTCTTACCGAATATTTACCAATTTCTTCTACAGCACACATGGGATTCACAGCAGCTTTGATGGGAATGCCAGAAAGCGAATTCTTAAAAATGTTTCAAGTTTCGATACAATTTGGAGCAATTTTATCAATCGTAGTTTTATATTGGAAAAAATTCTTTGACTTCAAAAATTTCAATTTCAATTTTTATATCAAATTAGCTTGTGCGGTTGTTCCTGCACTTATTTTAGGAAAACTATTCGATGATAAAATCGAGGCTGTTTTAGGAAATCAAGTTGCTATTTCTGGAATGTTAGTTTTCGGAGGAATCATTTTATTATTTGTAGATAAATGGTTCAAAAATCCTAAAATTAATGATGAAAAAGACATCACATTAAAACAAGCAATTATCATTGGTTTTTGGCAATGTTTGGCGATGATGCCTGGAACTTCTCGTTCTGCCGCTTCTATTATTGGTGGTATGACACAAGGTTTATCGCGTAAAGCAGCTGCAGAATTTTCATTCTTTTTAGCGGTTCCGACAATGTTAGCGGTTACAGTTTATTCTATTTTTGTTAAAACTTGGGGAGAAGATACTGCAACACCAATGAAAGGTTATGAAATGATTTTACAAGATCAAAACCATATTATATTATTCTTAATTGGAAATGTTGTAGCATTTATTGTAGCATTAATCGCAGTGAAAACATTTATCGCAGTTTTAACAAAATATGGTTTCAAATTTTGGGGGTGGTACAGAATAATCATCGGAATTATTTTATTGATTTATTTCTCATATAATTCTCCAACACAAGCAGAAAAAGACAATGCCGCTTCAGTAGAAACTACAATGATTCAGCACAAATAAGATGAATGTAGAAAAAATACAAGAAGGTCACGTTTTTTTGATTGATAAACCACTTGATTGGACATCTTTTGATGTTGTAAATAAGATTCGTTGGAACATTAGAAAAGCATATAACTTAAAGAAAATAAAAGTTGGACATGCTGGGACTTTAGATCCAAAAGCTACTGGACTTTTATTGGTTTGTACAGGGAAATGGACAAAACGCATTGATGAATTTCAGGCGCAAGAAAAGACTTATACTGGTACAATTAAATTAGGTGTTACAACGCCTACCTATGATTTAGAATCGGAAGAAAATGAAACTTTTCCGACAAATCATATCACAGAAGAAATTATTCGCGAAGCAACAAAACAATTTGTTGGAGAAATTGAACAATTTCCGCCAATGCATTCAGCGGTAAAAGTAGATGGAAAACGTTTATATGAATTAGCTCGCGAAGGTCAAGAAATAGAACGTAAAGCACGTAAAATAACGATTCACGATTTTAAAATTACAAAAATAGATTTACCTTTTGTCGATTTTGAAGTGAATTGTAGCAAAGGAACCTACATTCGTTCTTTGGCTTTTGATTTTGGAAAAGCAGTCAATTCTGGTGGATATTTAACAGCACTTCGTCGTACAAAAATTGGCGAATTTGATGTCATCAATGCTGAAAATTTCGCTTTAGAAAAAAGCTATTTTGAAGAAGAAAATACAACAGAAGAAGTATAAAATCAGAAAAGCTTGAACAAATGTTCAAGCTTTTTTTAGTTATAAAGTGATTAATACTTTATTTATTTCATCGCTCACTAATTTTGGCTTTTGCATCACCATAATATGTGTTCCGCCTTCTATTTGTATTGCATCTTTGATATATTCAATCGGAAAAACAATATCTTTTGTACCATGAATATGTGTAATATTTTCTTCATGATAAGCTGTAGAATGTTCCCAGTTTACAATCTTATGAATCGACCAACTTAAATATTCTTTGTTTCGAAACTCAAAAATATCGTCAATATTATCTTTTTCTCGATCAGTATAATATAATTTTCGCATCATCATGTACGAAAATGTCCGATCCGAAGTTAAGAAACTCATCGGAATTATTTTATGTGCATTAATAGAAGCCGAGAATCGAAATAACTTCGGAAGCTCTGCCCTATTCTTCACTGTCGAAATCAGAAATGTATGTTTTGGATTAATAAAACGATTCATTTCCTGCACAATTATTCCACCAAAAGATAATCCCATCAAAAGAAAATCTTCTGTGGGATTTATTTTATCTAATAATCTTTCGGTATAATGAGCCAAAGTTTCATCTTTCTCTGGATCTAACCAAGGAATATAAACTTGCTCAAAATCTTGTTCCAAGCGTAGATTTCGAAAAGCATTTGCGTTTGCGCCTAATCCACTTACTTGATAAATTTTCATACCTTAATTTATAATATATCTTTTTTCTTTGAGTAATCTGTTGGACGAACTCCAATTACTTTTTGGAATGTATTACTAAATGTTGGTAAACTATTGTAACCAACCATTGTCGAAATTTCACTGATTGAATACGTATTATCAATTAACAATTGTAAAGCGCGTAACATTCTTAAAATAGTGAAATATTGAACAAATGTCATATTCAAATCTTTTTGGAATAATCGTGATAATGATCGTTCAGAGAAACCGAATTCGGCTGTAATTTTCTTCATTGTAATCGAAGAATCCATATTATCATCTAAGAATTGAACGATTTTTTTCAGACGTTCGTCGTGTGGTAATGGAAGAGCTAATCGTAAACTACTTTTGCTTACTTTAGGTAATATTTCTTTAAAAGCTTGTGCAATTACATATTCGCTTCTGTTTTCTGGAACAATATCTCCTTTCCATTGGTTAGAAAATAATAAAAGCTCTAACAACAATCCATCAGCAGGATAGATTCCTACTTTTTTATAAAACGAATTATCACTTTCATTAATAGGGAAATATAAATTTCTCATAATCACCTCTGGTGTATTTGGGTGTATACTATGTTCCACATGAGGCGGTATCCACATATAGTGTCTTGCAGGTAAATAAAAAGTATCTTTTCCTATTTTTACATAAACTATTCCTCCCTCACAATAAAGAAATTGCGCTTTGTTATGTTTATGTTCTACCACGTATGCTTCCGAAATTTCCTTATGGTAACAGAAAATTGAGGTTGGTAATTTGTCAATTTCGGTTAGGTAATATCGTGTTTCGAACTTATTATCCAAATGTATATTCATAGTTTCTTTAATCTGCGAACTAATATAATAATTTATTTGATATGATGTATAATGTACACAAATAAAAATGTCCGAAATAGATAATTATTTGACTATTTTTAATATTAACTTTTTATTAATTAATCCAATATTTGTAATTCCCTTCGTTCAGAAGGGAACAATTATTGAATAGTATTAGAAAGAAAAAGTTGCATTATGTTGGAAAGAATAAAATTAACTAACTTACAGTCAAAAGTAATGACAGCAGAGGAGTCTGCCAAATTTTTTGAAGATGGAATGACTGTTGGTTCTAGTGGTTTTACAAGAGGAGGCGATACAAAAGTTGTATTAAAAGCTGTTGCGGAGCGTGCCAAATCTGAAAATTTAAAAATCACTTTAGTAACAGGAGCTTCATTAGGACATGGTACAGACGCAGCTTTAGTAGAAAGTGGAGCATTAAAAAAACGTTTACCATTCCAAGTAGACACTGTAATGCGTAAAAATATAAATGCAGGTAATGTTTTATTTATCGATCAGCATTTAGGAGAAACTGCTGAACATATTTTAGATGGACAATTTAAAATTAATTTAGGTGTTTTAGAAGTTGCTGAAATTTTAGAAGATGGTTCTTTAGTACCTACAACTTCTATCGGTAATAATGCTGAAATTGCTGCAAATGCAGACAAATTAATCATTGAGATTAACACGTCTATCCCTACAAATATAAAAGGTATTCACGATATTTATAGTGTAGAAGAATATGGAAAACGTACACCAATTAACATCACTGCTTGTGATACAAAAATTGGAACAGAAACAATAAAAGTAGATCCTTCTAAAATTGTTGGAATTGTTTTTCACGACATTCAAGATGCTCCAGGAGACATTCAACCAGCTGATGAAGCGACTGCTGCAATTGCTCAAAACATTGTGAAATTCTTCGAAAATGAAGTTGAAGAAGGTCGTCTTACAAAATCATTAATGCCATTACAATGTGGTATTGGTAAAGTTGCAAACGCTGTTTTAGGTGGTTTAGAACATTCTGATTTTGAAGATTTAGTAATGTACTCAGAAGTTTTACAAGATTCTACATTTGACTTAATTGATTCTGGAAAAATGAAGTTTGCTTCGGCATCTTCTATGACAGTTTCTCAAGAATGTTATGACCGTGTTATAGGAAACATCGACAATTATAAAGATAAAATTGTTTTACGTCCTCAATCTATTTCTAACTCAGCCGAAGTTATTCGTCGTTTAGGAATTATTGGAATCAATACATCTTTAGAGTGTGATATTTATGGTAACGTAAACTCAACTCATGTTTCTGGTACACACATGATGAATGGTATTGGAGGTTCTGGAGATTTTGCTCGTAATGCATTTATCTCAATCTTTGTTACTGCTTCTATCGCAAAAGGTGGAAATATTTCTTCTATCGTTCCGATGGTTTCTCATCACGATCACACAGAACATGATGTAGATATTATTGTTACAGAGCAAGGTTTAGCCGATTTAAGAGGTTTAGCACCACGCGAAAGAGCAATCGAAATTATCAACAACTGTGTTCATCCAGATTATAAAGGTGAATTATTATCTTATTTCGAAAGAGCTTGTGCAGAAAGAGGTGGTCAAACGCCACATATCTTAGAAGAAGCGTTCTCTTGGCATACAAGATTGAAACAAACAGGTTCTATGAAAAAAGAAGAATTATTAGTTTTGAATCATTAGAATAATAAATAATAAGACTATACTTTTTCAAAAAGCATAATTCAGAAATTCTGAATTATGCTTTTTTTGTGAAATAATGTAACTTTGTTAGAAGTCTAAGAAACATGAAAAAAATACTTTTAGTAACACTACCATTGACAACTTTTTTTGCGTGTCAATCTAATCAAAACGAAAATCAAAATTTAGAACAAATTGATAAAAAATCGGCTCGCGAAGTTGTATTGACAACCGAAACTAAAGGCGACTCTGTTTTACATATTACCAAACAAAAAATTTGGTCAAACGATTTGATGATTGCAGAAAAAGTAGATACTTTGATTACGCACAAACAATATACACCTACCGACTCTACCAAAATTCCTATTTACGTAACCATTCAATAATCTATCATGAATAAAAGAGAAAAAAGAGCAAGTAAAGTCGTGACTTTAGTGTTAATTTCTTCGGTTCTTAGTTCGTGTATGAATCGTGAAGAAGCGCCTGTTACGAACAATGCACAAAAGGTATATATGCGTGCAGATTCTACTGCTCCTTACACAGATGTTACGTCAAATTATGCATCTCATTCTGGTGGTTCGCATCACGGTGGAATGGGAAGTTCGTTGCTTTGGTTTATGGCTTTTCGTAGCTTAACTGGCAGCGGAATGGGCTATGCAAGTCAAGGTTTGCATCAACAGTCTAACGTCGGAACAAACGCAGCAAAAGCGCAAGCGTATAAAAGTCAAACTGTTCGCGGTGGATTCGGAAAATCTGCTTCTTCTCGTTCAGTTTCATCTTAAACAAATTTTATGCAATTAAAAAGAATAAAAGCTGACGAAAACTGGCAAGAAAGGTTAGAAAATATTGGCTTTGGCTATCATACAGACGAAAATAAACAAACCTATTGGGTAGAAGATTATTACTATTCTATTTCGGAAAAAGAAGCGGATAAAATCTTTGAAGCGACAAACGAATTGTGGGAAATGTGCTTGAATGCTGTCGAACATGTGATTCAAAATAATCGTTTGGACGAATTTAAAATTCCAAAATTTATTCAACCTTATTTGATTGATACATGGGAAAATGATGCGCCAAGTATTTATGGACGTTTTGATTTTGCTTACGATAATGATCAATTGAAAATGTTAGAATTCAATGCTGATACACCTACTTCGTTGTTTGAATGTGGTGTTGTACAATGGTTTTGGATGGAAAATTATTTTGGAGAAACAAAAGATCAATTCAATTCTGTTCACGATAAATTAATTGAAACATGGAAAATGTTAAAACCTTATTTGAAAGGTGAAACCTTGCATTTTTCTTGCGTGAGAGAATCATTAGAAGATTTGACGAATATCGAATATATCAGAGATTGTGCGATACAAGCCGGAATTAATACCAAATTAATTTATGTAGACGAAATCGGTTGGAATAATGTCAATTTTGTTGATTTAGAAGAAGAACCAATTACAGATATTTTCAAACTTTATCCGTGGGAATGGATGATGAACGAGTTGTTTGCATACAACATCAAAAATGATGAAATCAACGCAAATTGGATAGAACCAGCTTGGAAAATGATTCTTTCGAACAAAGCTATTTTACCAATTTTATGGGAATTGTATCCAGATCATCCATTATTATTAGAAGCTTATACAGATTCACCAAAAGAGATGAAGAATTATGTCAAAAAACCATTGTTATCTCGTGAAGGCGCAAATGTAGAAGTTGTAAAAAGTGGAGCTATTTCGGAGCAAACTTCTGGCGAATATGGCGAAGAAGGTTTTATTTATCAAGCTTTGGCTAATTTACATCACGAAGAAACAGGTTATACCATTATCGGAAGTTGGATTATTGGGCAAGAATCGTGTGGAATTACGTTCCGCGAAAGTGACCAATTTATTACAACCGATAAAAGTCGTTTTGTTCCGCATATTATTGAGTAAAATATTTAAAACCAAAAAGTCTAATTCCACTTCGAATTAGACATTTTTTAGTTTAAACAAAATCAAACAATTACCTTAAAAATTGTAAATAGTTTAAAAATTAATAGGTTTCATCATATTTTATTTATAAATTATAAAAAGATTTTATTAAAATGTTTTATCAATTAAAGGTTTAAGAAATAAAACGTTAGATAATTTTTTACGAATCAAAACCAACTAAATACAAACTAAAAAGTAGAAATATGGATTTTTTAGATGATTTGTTTAACTCTTCAACCCTTCCCTCAGAGCGCATTTCGCGTATGCTCGAAGAAGATTTGTTTTGGCAAATTATAGAAAATTCTTTGCTCAATGCCAATAATTTGCAAGATCAAGAAAAGGCTTTGGAACAAGAATTAGAAGATCTAACTGCCGAGGATATTATTGGTTTTCAACTTCGATTAGAGTTCTACTCCTATTCATTACATTCGCCTGAAATATGGTGTGCAGCTTGTATTATGAATGATGATACAGATCCAACACATTTCTATTATTTCAAAAATTGGATTATTTCGCAAGGACAAGAATTGTTTGAAAAGGCAATTTTGAATCCTGATAATTTAGCTGATTATTTTAACGAAGGCTTCAACGAAGATGATTTATATGAGTTTGAAGATTTTCATTTAATCGCTGATAATGTTTTCTATGAAAAATTCGAACACAAAATTATTGACTTTGTAGACAAAGAATGTTTTAAATTTTATACCGAAAAATCTCCAAAACCTGAGTTTGATTGGGATGACGAAAATTTAACCAATTTGCAAATCATTTGTCCAAGATTATTCAAAGTTTTTATCGAAGATTATCCTCCTGACGACGACGAAATGGAAGATGATTTTGATGATGAAGACGAGTTTTTATAATGATAATATTTAATACCCATTTTATTCCTTCAATGGAAGATGGTGCTCTAAGGAAAATTGTCACATTAATTTCAGTAGTTGCCTATTTCTTTTTTATATTAATAGGATATAGCTCTTTCAATTATTTTTTAATTTCTGGACTTATTATAGTTTGTAATCTTCCCCTTGTTAA